>JALNXT010000152.1 GCA_023230245.1 Candidatus Cloacimonadota bacterium | reverse complement strand
AGCGTGGTAAGGATATTCTGTATCGCAACATAGCTCTGGAAAAGAACGTTGCCATGGGCGAACAGCGGATGATAGGCATCGCTCAGGACATGCCGGTTAAAAGCGTTGTAACTTATACTCCCAAAGAAGCGGTTGTCTATGGAACCCGCAGCACATTCAACTTTATCGCGATGAACTATGTGGGGCTATTCAAGATATTTAGGCAACCCCAGGAACTGCAAAAGAACCTGGGTGGGCCGGTGATGATAGCAACCATCAGTCAACAAGCGGGACAGCGCGGGTTTAGTTTTCTGATCGTGTTCTTTGCCAGTATCAGCCTTGCCTTGATGATAATGAACCTGCTGCCCATTCCTGTGCTGGATGGCGGACACATCCTTTTCGCCTTTTTTGAAGGTATCTTCAGACGTCCTGTTCCTCTGCAAGTGCAAGCCTTCTTGCAGCGTATTGGTTTGGCTTTATTGCTTTTGCTAATGGCATTTGCGTTCTATTCGGATATCACCAAGCTGCTGCTGCGACTATTCGCTTTAAGACATTAAGGGAGCGCATTTGTTTAACTTCACGCTGCTACATAACTGCGGGAAAGCCCGTGCCGGCATTATTAACACCGATCATGGCGATATTCTTACCCCTGTTTTTATGCCTGTGGGCACGCTGGGCACCGTGAAAGCCATGAGTCCGCACGAACTGGAAGAGATTCAAGCTCAGATTATCTTAGGCAACACCTATCATCTATACATGCGCCCGGGGCTTGACATTATCCGGAAAGCGGGCGGCTTACATAAGTTTATTAGCTGGACGCGCCCCATGCTTACCGATAGCGGCGGGTTTCAGGTGATGAGTCTGGCTGCCCTTCGTAAGATTAGCATAGAGGGGGTGAAGTTTCGCAGCCATATTGATGGTTCTCTGCATCATTTTACCCCAGAGTTCGTAATGGAAATCCAGCAGGCTTTGGGTGCCGATATCATCATGAGTTTCGATGAATGCCCGCCTTTTGCCGCTACCAAGGATTACATTGCCAAATCCCTAAACACAACTCTGCATTGGGCTGAGCGAGGCAAGAAAGCCTTTACCAACACCGAACATCAAGCCCTCTTTGGCATCGTACAGGGTGGAGTTTACGAAGACCTACGCGAGAAATCCGCACTTGCGCTTATGGATATGGATTTCCCCGGCTATTCTATCGGCGGTTTGGCGGTTGGCGAAGGCAAGGAAGACATGATGCGGATTACCAACTTCCTGAACGACATCCTTCCCAAGCATAAACCCCGCTATATGATGGGCGTGGGTACACCCAGCGACTTACTGAACAATATTGCCAATGGCGTGGATATGTTCGATTGCGTGATGCCTACCCGTAACGCACGTAAGGGCAGCATCTTCACCCGCTATGGCAAGATGATAATCAAAGCTGCACGCTATAAAGAGGACTTCCGTCCTATAGACCCCATCTGCGGATGCTATACTTGCACTCATTTCAGCCGTGCCTACATCCGCCACCTTATCACCATGAACGAGATATTGGGTATGCGGCTTACCACTATTCACAGCCTGTGGTTCTATCAGGAGCTGATGCAAATGGCACGCAAAGCCATTCTGGAGAACCGCTTTGAGGACTTTTTGGCAGAAATGCTGCCAGTATTAGATACTATTGTGGAGTAGATATGAACCAACTCGTAACCACACACGCCCCCGTGTGTTACCCCAAAAAGCAAGCCACACAACCCTATGCAGGCGAGGCGTCTGCAATTACAAAGCCAATCCTCAGCCTATTGCTATTTGTATTTATATGTATTAACCTCTTTGCCCGCAACCCTTTGGAACCTACACACTACGCAGCACCCGCCAGACTGGAATGCACCAGCCCCGAAATGAATACTGCCGGTTACTGGATTTCCCGCCACCCGCACCCGGATTCGTTGATTTTAACTTCCAGCCAGATAGCCAAGTTTAACGCTCGCACCAACCCCTACAGCATCTACACTAAAAATACCAGTTACTCATCTTACTTTTCCGGCTCTACCATAAAAACCCAGATAAAAGACCTGTTAAAAACCATATCAGGCGTAGGTGTATATGACAGTAGCGGTGCTAAAGTAAGCCAAGCACTGCGGGATTCGCTGCGCAAAAACGCTAATATAGATGGCATCCCTCTGCGTGTGAAAGTGCGTTTTGGTTTCCCTGTTACAGTAGCCCGTCAGCGTTATGCCCCCTCCATGGTGAACCTGAACAAGAAAGTATTGGATATCGAGTTCGACGAAATGCAGAACAGCGGTTACGATATTGGTCACCCCACGATGTTTTATCATACTTCCGCAGATGGCAAATGGGTTTATGGAGCCTGTAACACTTCCGTCGGCTGGTATTTGCTAAGCGAAGTGTGTTTTGTTTCGCAACAGGATTGGGTTTCGTATCTTAGTGCACCTCAAAAAGTGCTTAGCCTGAAAGCCAGAGCAGACATCTGGAAGGATGCAGCAGCCACCCAATATTTAACCTATTGCCGTATGGGAACAGCTTTCCCTCTGCTTTCAGAAACTGCTGACTATTACCAAATACAAGTACCCGTGAAAGATAGCCTTTCCATCGCCTATATCGCCAAAGAAGATGCCAGTTTGGGGTATCTGCCTTATACTGCCCGCAACGTGTATAAACAAGCCTTCAGCATGCTGAATATGCCCTATGGCTGGGGAGATACCGATGGCGATTACGATTGCAGCAGCCTTATTATGCACATCTTTGCCTGCTTTGGCTTCAACCTACCCCGCAACGGACGGCAACAGGCAAAAGCTACCAAACTGCTACACGATTTTGGCCCCGTGGATAGCGAAACCACGCGAGATAAAATCGTAACTCAGAAAGGCATACCGGGAATCAGCCTGCTACGCATGGATGGACACATTATGCTGTATCTGGGCGAATCTGGAGGCAAAGCTTATGCACTCCACGATATTTGGGGTTACCGCAAGCCTGGAGCCGATGGTGAAAACGAAATCTATGTGATCAATAAAACGGTGGTAACTGATCTCTACCTTGGCCAAAATAGCCTGCGAGGCTCTCTGTTGAAACGTCTTACTCATCTGTGCACTGTCAAATAATTGAACGCGGATGAGGCTGATTCATTTTACCGCTGAGAACACCGAATTCACCGAAGATTGAGCAAAAAGGATAAGAGGGTAGTGAGCAGAGAACCGAGCACGACAGCTCGAGATATCCTCTTGTTTACTTAAGACTTATCAGGATATCAAGGGCGTTATTGTGTGTGTCAACCTGCGTTACGATGCAATTAAGTTTACTGATAACTTCAGGTTGTAGCGATGCTACTACATGCTTCCATTTTTCGCTAAAATCCACCACTATCAAATCCTCATTCATCTTTCCCTTGAAACCTAATATGCCTAACATGTAGATCACTGGTTTTAGGAAAAGAGTCTTAATATTCAATATCCGCAGAGAGGTTCTCAATTTGGAACTGCTAATTTCGATGGATACTATTTCTACATCCAATTTGCGAATCACAGGAATATTAAGATTAAGATGTACAAAACCATCTTTTGAAGCGATGCCCTTGATGTGGCTTGCTTTTTGATGCAACAGTTCCAGTGCCAGTGTATAAAGTTGATGATCATTCAGGGTAATACTAAGGGAACCACTAAGTCCTGGTAGCAGCAATGACAACAGCTTTTCTTTATCCATGCTTCCTCCGTTCAAATTACTCCAACATTTACAGGATTACCAATATCAGCTTTCAAGCAGACTCCATTCTTTTACCGGTGCAATTAAGCAGAAACACTGCCGTTTCTCTATGCAGCCCATCTGCAAAATATGTATAACAGAATGTAGTACATGCACATCTGCGCATTAATATATCCCCAATACATAATTCAAAATCTTCAAGTTACATGGGATATTGAGAACAAAAAAAGGTCAAGTTATATTTCGCATTCTTGCTGGTATTGCCCTATCATTGCCCTATCATTGCCCATGATAAGGGCATTGAGTGGGTAATGATAAGCTAATTTGCAAGGAGGAATGCATGCCATTTGAAGCAGGGAAGAAAACTGTTTTAGTTTAGTTTTACGCTGATCGGATTCCGGTGTTCAGGAATTCCGGTGTCCTCACCGGAAAGGCCTGCCCTTGTCCTCAATGGCAGCAAAGAAACGACGAGGACGTCGTTTCGCCTTGCCTGCGAGTACGCAGGCATTCCCAAGGACGCAGACATTCCCAGAGAGCGGGTTGTTTAACACCCACATCCCGACCTCAAGACCCTCAACCTCAAGACTTCTAAACTAAATAAGCAGATATCCTTGCCATCTGCTTACTTCCAATTATCTTGTTAATTAAAACCCTAAGGAGATTTTAAAATGGCTATGTTAGATGATAAAGTGATGCAAGATGTAAAGAAAGCCCTGGAAAAAATGGTAAAACCTGTTACCTTGGAGCTGTTCAGTCAGGCTTTTGAGTGTGGTTATTGCAAAGAGACCCACCAATTGCTGGAAGAAGTGAGTGCTGCAAGTCCCTTACTTAAACTTAATGTACATCAGTTCGAAAGTGATGAAGAAGCAGTTAAGAATTTTGGTATCAATAAGATACCAGCTATTGCGATAGTTGGTGAAAAAGATTATGGTATCCGTTTTTACGGCATCCCTTCAGGCTATGAGTTTTCATCTCTGCTGGCAGCCATACTGATGGTTTCCACGGGGATCACCAAGCTTAGCGCAGAAGCCAAAGCTTTCCTGGATAAGCTGCAGAAACCCGTTCATTTGCAAGTATTTGTAATGCCCACCTGTCCATATTGCCCTCCCGCTGTGATGCTAGCACA
>JALNXT010000151.1 GCA_023230245.1 Candidatus Cloacimonadota bacterium | reverse complement strand
TCAGGCTACTCCACCCCCTTATCCTTGCCCGCATCATTGACCGCAGTATTCCCGATAAAAACATGCCCGAGATGTATAAGTATGGCATGTTTTTTATAGTGGTGGTGCTGCTTTCGGGGCTTTTGTCCTACCTACAGATTGTACTGCTTTCCAGGCTAGGAATAAAGATCATCACCAAGTTTAAGGGTGATGTATTTCGCCACCTCTTAAAGCTCCCTATTCCCTGGTTCAACAAACAGCCCGTCGGCGAGCTAATTGCCCGTGTGGAAAGCGATAGTGAACGTGTGAAAGCTTTGTTTTCAGACCTGTCAATTACCATAATCGGTAATGTGATGTTCTTTGTGGGGGTGTTCACAGTCCTCTTTATCAGGGACTGGCAGATTACTATCTACATTATGCCGGCAGTTATTGTATCCATTATTGGGTATAGCTTTTTGATTAAATACCTCTCTAAGTTCTATCGCCAGATTAGAGAACGCTATGCCAGTATTACCGCCAAGATAACCGATTTTGTGCAGGGAATGCAGATCATCCAGGCTTTGAACAAGCAAGATAAAGTGATTGAAGAATTAGCAGCGGCTTCGGCAGCTAAGAAAGCACTGGAAACGCGCACGTCTTTCATAGAATATGGCTTTCAGAGCGTGTTTATGTTTGTTTCAAATGTGCTGTTTGTGATTATTATCATCTATATCTCCGCTCCGAAGATCATCGCAGGTGTAGTTACCATCGGGACATTGATTGTCTTTATCCAGTATATATACCAGATGATTTGGCCTCTGATGCACATATCCGAGAATGTGACGCAGATTCAGCGTTCCTTTGTATCGCTAAAGCGTATTCTGGAACTTACTTCTCTTCCCACCGAAGAAGATGAGTTTACTGGTACTACCATGCCTGTGTTCGAAAAGGAAATATGCTTTGAGCATGTGTGGTTTGCCTACAAAGATGATGACTGGGTGCTTAAAGACGTTAGCTTTACCATCCCCAAGGGAAAAAAGATCGCCTTAGTGGGTGCTTCAGGCAGCGGTAAAACTACCTCTGTAAGCTTACTTTGTGGCTTTTACCCGGTGCAAAAAGGCAAGATAACCGTGGATGGCATCCCGCTTACCGAACTGGCGTTTAGAGCCTGGCGAGCTAAGATAGGGCTAATCTTGCAGGATATCTTTCTATTTCCTGGAAGCATCCTTGAAAACGTGCGTGTTTATAACGACAATGTAAGCGCTAAGCAAGTTCAAGAAGCCGTGTCCATTGTGCAGTTAAACGATTTTATCGAGTCCCTGCCTTTGGGGATAGACTCCGAACTTTCAGAGCGTGGACAGAATATCTCACAAGGCGAAAAACAGCTTATCAGCTTTGCCCGAGCACTGGCGTTTAATGCCGAAATAATCGTTATGGACGAAGCAACCGCCTCTATCGACCCACAAACTGAAGCCAAGATACAACGTACGATGCACAATGTATTTGCCAATAAAACTGCCGTGGTGGTTGCTCATCGCTTAACCTCTGTGCTAGATGCCGATGAAATACTATTCTTCAACGCCGGAGAAATCGCAGCCAGAGGAACCCATCGCGAATTGATGAAAAGCTCAGATGATTACTGCAAACTTGTAAAGTTGCAGCTCTTGCAACAGGACGAAGCATGAACCATAACGTGAAATGGATTATCGAGCAATGGAAGAAACAGAAGCTCTTTATCGTTATAATGGTAGTGTTTACGCTCGCTTCATCGGCAGTATCCATCGCCTATCCTTGGGCGTTTAAACTGATGATAGACCTGTTAAAGGACATCTTGCTAAGCCCCGATAAATACCCCACCCCCATGAAGGAAGTAAACCGGATTATCATGCTTTTCCTGGCGATTGGTATAGCGCAGCTTGTATCAGGCTTCTATCCTGCCATCCGAGGTTGGGTGAATATCCGTTTTGAGCACAGCTTACGTGTCTTTTATTTCAAGCACATCACCAATAAGGACTTCCGTTTCTTCCAGAAATACAGAACTGGCGATATTGTTACACGCCTTACCGATGACCTTTCGGATTTCCCCAAGATTAGCTGGTTCTTATGCTCCGGTATCTTCCGTGCTTTCAATTCCTTCTCGATGATCGTCTTTTCGCTAATCGTGATGTTTAGCCTAAACCCCAGGCTCACCTTGCTATCCATCGCCCCCCTGCCATTAATGATGGTGGTATTTTACTTCACGTCAGACAAGCTGTATGCCAATTTCAACCGCAATCAACAAGCTATTTCGGCGATTAATAACCAGCTTGAAATGAGCTTTTCAGGCATTAGAATCGTTAAGAGCTTTGTGAGCGAAGAGAAGTATAACCGCTTCTTTGATACTGCCTTGGCTCTGCGTTTTAAAACCGAAATGAGCATGGTGAAGCTGAATGCCATCCTCTCCCTTATTTGGCAGTATATAGATTACTTCGCCCAGATTGGCGTGATTATCTTTGGCGGATACATGGCAGTAAAAGGGCAGATCACGGTAGGCACCTTCTTCTTGTTTTACACCTACTTATCTATGATGATCTATCCGCTGATAGACTTGCCCCAGCTCTTCCTTTCTGGTAAACAGGCGTTCGTCAATATAGACCGTCTGGAAGAGATGAAGAACTACCCCACCTTCAATGATAGGCTCGAAAAAGGTGTGGAAGTAACTGACTTTTCCTCGCTAAGCTTCGAGAAAGTAAGCTGCCAATATCATGATAAACCCTCTCCAGTATTGAACGACTGCTCTTTTACCTTAAACAAAGGCGAGCGCATGCTTATCCTCGGCACCACCGGAAGCGGTAAAACCTCTGTGGCAAACCTAGTATTGGGACTGCTACAACCCAAGCACGGTGCTATTAAAGTGAATGGCATGGATATCACCAAGCTGGATATAGAATCGCTGCGAGAAGTTATCGCTTACGTGCCTCAAGAGCCCTTGCTATTTGGTGGAACGATAAAGGACAACATCCTCTTTGCCGTTGGTGAAGCTCCAGATGATGAATATCACTTCGCCGTCCAGACTTCACAACTGGAAAGCGAAATAGCCAACTTCCCCGATAAGCACGAAACCATGGTAGGCAACCGCGGTTTAGGTGTATCAGGTGGACAAAAGCAGCGCATCACCATTGCCCGCGCTCTGATTAAAAGACCTCAACTCCTGATTTTGGACGACATTACCGCCAGCTTGGATGCAGAGAACGAAGAGAAGCTATGGCAGAGTATTGATGCCAACTATCCCGGTATCGCGGCGATGGTTATTTCACACAGGCTTTCCACCCTCCGTTATGTGAACACGGTATTGTATATCGATTCACGGGGCAATTGCCATAAAGGCACGCATGATGAACTGGTGTTCAGCAACCCCGAATATCATGACTTCCTGCACGAGCATCTGAAGCAGAGTTAAGCTAATTTAGATAAAACCACCTAAGATCGACATGCAGCGAAAGCGGTGCAGGATACGCACCATAGATGGCACTTGAGAGTGCATTCTGCAAACCCACACGTAATTCGAAATAGCGGTCTATATTAAACCCGCCCCATATATCTAAAGCCGTAGAAGCTTCAATTAAAACAGGGCTAAGGGCATCTGCTGAATAATAACCGGAATGCCCACTTACCCCGAATCCCGCTACGAGTGAATTGTTATAAGGCAAATGATAGAGCAGGTTTTGGTTGCTTTGAAAGCGGAATTCCGGGCTTTCGCACATATTATCTTCCACATTCGTCCACACCCAAGACGGCTTAGCTTGCAGCTCCCAATTGCGCCAGTTTGAAGCAACATCCATCGCCAATCTCACAAAGAGCTGTTCATCCTTCTTATTCAAGTTTGGGCTAACGGAGCGTTGCTTAACAGCTTTAGTACCAAGTGCCAAGAGCGTGGAAACCCCGCGCCATTCATAGCGCCCATAAACTGCTGCCTCGTGGGGAGTAGATTGATCTAACAAATCCAATTCTGCATTGTTATTATAGATATCCTCTGCCTTTAAAGACGTGTTATCTGCACCGAGCAGAGCTTTAGCATACATCCCCAAAAAGGAATCCCAAACGGGTGCACTAAAATCTGCCAATAGCCTGCCTCTTTCCCAATCCAGGTAATCTGCTTTGAGGCTAATTCCCAATTTTACATAGCTATCCCAAGAGAAAGTAAGCTTATCCTTGTAGTTTTCTTGATCGAAGCTGCCGGTGGCAAGATAATTACTCTTTTGCCATGCGTGTTCATAGCCAGCGCAGTAACGCCAAATCCCCACGTTTCTTCGGTGTGCAATGCTTAGCTGAGTGGTGTTATTTTCCAGACGTTTAGCAAAGCTGTTATAGCTAGCTTGTTCATTGCTGTTCAGCATCTTAACTTCGGCAAGCGGGTGGATAATAGCCGCATACATTTGCTTCATATTGTGAGATATTTTAAAGTTCGTAGGCTGCCAATATACGGGCAGTAATTCGTTCATGGCGATGTCTTTAGCCCAGGAAGCATATTCGGCTTGCACCGTAAACAGACCGCTTTGGGCAGTAATAAAATGCTTCATGGAAGTCTCAGCAACATTTATATCTGTCCATGAACCATTTTGCACCAACAAATCACCCTGATAACCTGCGCCCGGAAATCCCATCAAATTCCCTTTTCGGAAATTGACCCGAGCAAAGCGATGATTATAATCCCCAATCCCGCCATGTATGGAGGATAAAGTCGCGGCGTAGGGATAGTCCACCACCCCATAATTGATATTCCCAGTCACATCAAGAGGAGCATAAAAACTGCTGTACATACTGTGATAGAGTGAGCCGGAAAATGCACTTGCCAGTTGCTCGAAACCGTGACGAGAGGGCATGGAAACCCCTGCTCTGCCAATATACATGT
>JALNXT010000150.1 GCA_023230245.1 Candidatus Cloacimonadota bacterium | reverse complement strand
CCCCTATTATCTGTCTGCATCGTGTATGGAAGGTGGCTAATTCCTATTTTGGGTTCCTCCTTAAAAACTGGCTTATGTGGTTAAGATCATTGTTTTGCAAAATAGTTATGTAAGATGCTGTTGTCAAGGACAATATCGGCGGGTATTTTTGACTTAGAAATCAGCAGGCTTTTTTGACTTAGAAATCGGCGAGAAGTATCTTTGGTTTTATGACTCTCTTAGTTCTTATTCGCCGATTTCTGAGATAAAATAATTAGGGTTGCATAAGCTTGCCAGAAATAGTCTCGTTTAACTCACAATTACGCTGTGCTTTTGCATGGTTGGCTGTTCACAAAGCACGTCGCAGCGCAATTGTAAGCCAAACCGCTCTTGCAGACCTCTTTTTACCAACTGATAAACATGCCGTAACTATCCCATATCGCGACACGGGATAGTTAACGGATAGTCACGGGTTAGTTATGAGATTGCAGCAGGGTGGATTGTAGAAAATGCGCTGGACTAAAGCAAACATAGCATAGCTATCTCCCAGATTGCAGAATAAGTACAAAACACACAATAAAACCACTTATGGGCTTGACACGGCAATAACACTGACTATACTATTAACAAAAAAACTAGGAAGTGATAACTATGAAAACAACTCTTATTTTTTTACTGCTTGTAGTAAGCCTAGGCATGCTAAGTGCCGGGATGGCTTGGGACTGGGCGGTGCAAACCAATTGTTCCAGTATTGCCGTGAATGGCATGGTGATAGACAAATATGATAATGTATATCTTGCAACCAGTTATTATGCAGATTTCAACTACAACGATACTGTCCTCACACCGGTTGATGAAGACATTTTAATCTTGAAATATGATAGCAAGGGTAAGCTGTTATGGGCACTACCGGCAGGTGGAAAATACGGCGACAGAGCACTTGCTATCGCCATCAGCCCTGCTGGCGGGATTTATGTGGCTGGCGACTTTGTAACGGCTGCAGATTTCGGTAAGCTCAAAATCCAATCCACAGACGAAACTAATCACGACATCTTTGTGGCAAAAGTTAGCGAAGCCGGTGCTTGGGAATGGGTGAACCCCTACGGAAGCCCAAACGAAGAGACCGTTTTCAGTTTGGCTGTAGATTCTAAGAACAATATCTATCTAGCTGGAAACTTTACCGAAAGCCTAACCATGGGTAAAAGCAGATTAAGCACCGATTATGAAGTTCCCGCCTTCTTTTTGGCAAGACTTAAAGACCAGGGCGATGTAGATTGGGCAGTGCCGATAAAGTTGGTTTCCTACGGTTATATCAATAAACTGGTGCTGAACAACAAAGAACAGCCAGTGATAGCAGGAAATTTTGATATTGAAGCGGATGTAGATACCGAGATTATCATGATGAGCAATGGCGATTGGGATGGCTTCGTCTGCCAGTATGACCAAAATGGTGCTGCTATGTGGGCAAAATACTTTGGTGGAAGTGACACCGATTCCGTAAACGATATGATCTGCGATAAAGCTGGTAATCTATATATAACAGGAAACTTTAACAATACGATTACTCTGGATAAAGAACTGATATCCGTTGGCGATGCTGATATCATGGTTGCCAAGCTATCACCACAGGGAAAATGGCTGTGGTCTGCATCTTGCGGAGGGGAGTATGGCGATTATAGTGTTGCTCTTACCCTAAAGCCTGATGGTAATGTGCTTGTAGGAGGTAATTTCTACGAAAGCATGAGCATGCTGGATAGGGAAATTGTCGATGAAGGTGAGGGGGGGCTGTTTATTGCAGAAGCAGATAAGAATGGTTCCTGGCTCAGCTTACTTAGTGCTGCGGGAGATGGATCTGAATCCACCCGTAATATGGTAACTGATAGTAATGGTAATGTCATAGTTATAGGGGATTATGATTATACGCTTAACATTGGATCGGCAGAACTTGTAACTGAGGGCAACGGTTATACCGATAAAACACTCTTCCTCACAAAACTGAAAACAGTTAAATAGAGATAAAACCTGTAAGATAAACCAAGCCTTGCCGAGTCTGCTAAAAACAGATTGGGCAAGGCTTTTTTGAGGGCTATAATTTCTTTCGGGGAAACCAGGGGACAAATGAACTGGTCTTCTGGATATACCTCTGATAAGCGGGATTGTCTTTGTATTTCTTCTCCAGCATGGGAACTCCTGATACTCTTAGCAGCAGCGTCGTGATAATGATAGGGCTGAAGATCGCCAGCCAGCCATGCAAATTGCTTAGCGCAATGATAAATATACCCCACCACATCGCGGATTCGCCAAAGTAATTGGGGTGGCGGGTGAGCTTCCACAGTCCTTTATTCATTATTTTACCCTTATTCTGGGGATTAGCTTTGAACCTGCGCATCTGAGCATCGCCTATCGCCTCAAAACCGAAGCCAATAATCCAGATCAACAAGCCGATTACGTCCAGAAAGCCAAACGCCTTAAACTGCCCCTGATTGAACAAAAACAGCGGATAAGCGATGGTAAGCATAAAGAATCCCTGTAAGAGAAACACTTGCAAATAGCTGCGTAGCACCCAGTTCTTGCCCCAGTCCTTACGCCACTGGGCATAGCGGAAATCTTCTTTTTTACCTTTATTGCGCAGGTAAATATAGATCAGCAGTCTGGCTCCCCATAGGGTTACCAAAGCACTTACCAATATTCTGCGCCAATGATAACCGGGGTCTAGCAGCAAAGAGAGCGCTGTTATGATGATAAATCCCAAGCCCCAGGCGATATCCATAATGTCGTTTTTCTTCACCAACAAAGCCAGGATAAAGAGCAGATTGACGTATAAAAACACCGCCCCGATGACAAGGTATATAGCACTAAAATTAATCATAAGACACTCCTATCCCAACTGTTCCAATGCCATTATGCACTCCCACAACCGGTGAAAGTGGCATAATATAAGCTGGTTTTTTACCGGTAAGTTCCTGAAGTAGCTCGGCATATTGCTTTGCCCTTTCTTCAGCTTCAGCGTGGACAATGGCGTATTCCCACATCTTTTTGTTTTGCAGGTCTTTGCGCACGATAGCGATAATCTTAGCCATATTACTCTTGCGGCTAAAGCTTTTACCATAGGCAAGCGCTTTGCCTTCGCTATCCAGAGAGACAATCGGCTTCAAGTTCAGCAAGGCAGCCATAAATCCGGCAAGGGGCTTTACTCTCCCTCCGCGCACCATATATTTAAGCGTGTTGATATCGGTGAGGATTTTGGTGTTGGCTATCCAAAGGGGAGCAGCTGCCATAATCTGCTCAAAACTCATCCCATCGGCTATTGCTCTGGCAACTCGAAGCGTAACCAGCCCTTCCGATACGGAAAGCTGGCGGGAATTGATTACTCCAATACGGGAAGCATAACTCTTTGCAACGACAGATGAAGTGGAGTTATAGACTCCGCTTAGCTTTTCCGAGATATGAACTGCGATTACTTTTTCGAAGTTATTGGCAGCATAATCGATGGTATTCTTTACTAAACTTAGTGAAGGCTGGGAGCTAAAGGGATGGGTTTTGGCACTATCTAACAAGCAGTAAAATCGCTCTGGTCTAATGGTGAACTTATCCAGATAAACCCGATCTCCAATGGTAATTCCAAAGGGTATCTGCATTATCTGATATTCATCGATCATCGCTTGCGGCAGGTCACTTGCCGTATCTGTAACCAAGCCTATGGGGTATTTACGAGCATTACTAAGCTGATACTGAAGCTGCATATCATCCACTTTCAAATTACTTACACTGGCAAGTTCAAAAAGCTCGGCAAAAACCTGGTCGGGTTCATTGGTATGAAGGTGCAGATGTAGCTTTGCTTCTCCGCCCGCCAGGATTATTGAATCACCATATGTTTCGGCAATATCCTTGATCTTTTGCAGCGGACAGGCGAGATTACCAAGGATTGCCTCGGTGCAGTATCGGTATTTATCGGGAGCAGTGGCATGGTTGCTATTCAAGTTAAAAGCTTCCATAGGCAAGGTGCTTTCCATGCTTTCTTTCAAAGACCCTTCATGCATATAGCTCACCACCCCTTCCAGAAAATATACGAAGCCACACGCACCTGCATCAACTACCCCCGCATCAGCCAAAACTTTTAGCTTAGTAGGCGTAGCCAGTAAGGATCGGCGTGCTACGGTAAGAGAATCCGTGAAGGCATGGAAGAAATCGCTGGTTTTATCGCTTTGTTCTACCAGATTTTCCGCCCATTCGCGAATCACGGTTAGCATGGTTCCTTCCACGGGATTCATCAGCGACGCATACAGATGATGCACCGCTTTCTGAGCACTTTGGGCAAAGTTTCTCACGCCTATCACGCCCTTGACGGGAAGTTCGTAGCTTAAGCCATACAGATATTGGGCAAAGATTATCCCCGAATTCCCCCTTGCCCCGCTAAGTGCTGAATCTGACACAGAGATAAGCGTATCTTTCAGGGTTTTCCCTATCTTACTGTTATCCATCATGGCTTTCATCGTGAGGGCGAGATTTATCCCTGTATCGGCATCGGCAACGGGAAAGACGTTTATCTTATTGAGGTAATTTTGGTTTGCAATCACAGCTTTTCCACCTGCCACAAGCCCACGGTAGAACCTTTTGCCGTCCAAATACTCTATTTGCATGTTTTTTTTACCAAACTTGAGGCATTTTTACTATCTTAGCGGTGTTGTATCCTTCTTGCTGCAACTTGGCGATAACCCCTGCATAATCGGATTCCGACATCTGCGGCGTTCTACTCATGATCCACACAAATTTCCGATTGGGTACTCCGATGGCGGTATAGCGGTAATCTTCTGCTAAATCTACAATTAAGAAAGGTGACCAGAATGGTTTTAGCAGTTGCATCCGCCATTCCGCATTG
>JALNXT010000149.1 GCA_023230245.1 Candidatus Cloacimonadota bacterium | reverse complement strand
TCCAAATCACTCAGAATGGCATTAAGCTCTTCGTAATCTGTGTTTTCACTAATTAGCATCAACTCATCAGCGCTAAGATTGGGGCTTAGCAGCTCTGAAAAGTTATCCATATCCGCATGATGCGAAATGACACAAACATAAACCAGAAGACAATCCAAACCTTCCAGTTTAAGTTCTGTTAAACAATAGTAATATGCCCAGATTGCTGAAAACTCACTGTGTCGTGTCAGGTTCGTGCGGGGTGCATTATCAAGCAGATATCTCTGGAAATACCCTGAACCTTTACCGAGATCATGGAAAGAAAGGATTACCTTGAACAGTTGAGCATATTCCATAAAAACCCGGTTTGTTGAAAACCTGGATATACCCGTGTTTGTAACCTGCGTAAGGTGATCCTTCAATAATACCCCTGGATGTGAGAATAACTTAAAATTCATGGATAATGTCTTGCAGTCCATCTACCAGATAAGTGGCATCATGGGGTATTACGGTTATTGGTTTTCCCATTAGTTCTAACAACACTTCATCATATTTGGTAACTTCACGTTGATTATTCATTGTGGATGGAATCACTACTTTCTGAAGATTCAAGGGTTCCTCAATAGTTAAGTTAGCTATCGAAGCCATGGGGATTACAGAATTAATCCGAACCATTTTATCTGGTGGCAAAAGTGAGGTTTCATATTCTCCCAGATATGAATAATTGGCTAAACATCCACTAATCCCCAAACACACTGTATAGACGCTATGATGCGCTTCCATCAGGCTTTTTAGCGTGAGATAGATATTTTGCTCAACACATGAAAAATATATGCGATAACGAACATCTTTCAAGAATTCGACATTGGTGGGTTTGTGTTCGTCATAATCATATACCTGTTTTAGAGATGTAGTTTTCAGATAGTTATGCGCAATTTTAGTTTTTTTTACGGGGTTCATGATGCGAAGAGCGATAAAGCTGCTATTGGCAGAGAAATGTTCGGGATTTTCTTGCTTATCTATTCCCAATATCGCACCAATTATCCCCGATAAAACCGTTCTGGGTGGGATAGAGAAGCTTAGTGGAGACATATTGGTAAAGAACTTTTTAAACTGGGCATAGTCTCCAAACAGCTCAAAGCAGAGAATTTTATCTGGTCTCATACAAACTCCTGTTACGGCAGGATGTTCACCATCCTATAAGTTCAAGATTTGGGTCCTTTTTCATAAATACCTTGGGCTTGTTATCACCCATTCCATCCAGCATGCTTTTCAAGGGGCTTAAATCCAGTTTGAAATCGGTAATACCTCTAAGTTGTTCATCGCTTTTTTCTGAGGAAAGCCGGATATGCTTATCCAATTCGCCGATAAAGTAATTACTGTGTTTATGCTCCAACATCAGTAACAATCTAGGATTGTGTTCCATTTTCGATCTGGTTATCAGCTGCTTGGTTCCATTCCACAATGAGGTTTTTAGCATTTCTATGTCATCGTTGGTTAGTTTTGTATGCTGGGCAGCGTTTTCATTGATAATCCCATAAAATGCGATAAAAGAATATGGTAAGATATACTCTTCCCTGAAGGTTTGCTGCTGTGCTCCAGCTTTTGAGGCAAAAGCACCCGTCCCCTTGATATATTGCAGTTCTACCTTGTGTAACGAATGTCCCATCTTGAATTGGACAGGTCCTGTGAAGGTTATCGAAGATTTATCCAAAGGAATAACGCCACCAAAGAGCCGGATATCTATGCAAGCATTTAAAATCAGATTAAGATCACTTTTGTAGTGTTTTCCTCTGTTTTTCCCGTCATTCAAACCTTTTTCGGGCTTGCTGTCCACGAAGGTTTGCCTCACAAAGATATCTTTTACAGCGTCTTGATTATAGCCCTCATAATTGTAGAGATAATCTCTTACGGTTCTTTTTAGGCGCACATCGGTTACAATGTTATGGCCTGTTTCTTCATCGATCCGAGGTTTGTTTTCATCAGATGGGTCACCGTTGGGATTTGCGTTTTGTACGTCGTAGAGAAACAGTATTTCCGTTCTTTTGATCTCAGACATGATATTCTCCTTCCTTAGTTATCTTGTTCTTTGATATTTGAATCTTTGAATTTCTTGTATAGCGTCATGCCAAGGGTAAAGAAAAAACTAATCTCATCTTTGGAAAGTTTTTCCATTTCCCCTTTTACCATCAAATCGGCTATGTCCTGCTCCATCTCTTGGTAATAGTTTTTACCGTATTGCTCCAGTTTTTCTCTTGCTTCGGTAAATATTCTATGCACCAAATCTTTGTTCAGCTTAAGCCCATTCAATCTTTTCCTAAAAGGAGCCGAACCTTTATCGAAAAGCTGAATATTAAGTAACAACTGTGTTAAAACTCCAGTCATAAAGATGCTTTGTTTAGCACTGGAATCGAAGAAATCCCGGTGTTCAGCGAAGAAATCGGCAAATTTGCCTGTCATTGTAACCTCCCTCTTATTTTCTGATTTATTAGTGCTTATAATACCAAGATAAGACATAAACTTTAGTAGCAGAAAGGCTTTACGCATGGCAAGTTCATAGTTTAATTCATTAGTAAACCTGCGCCTGACGATGCTCATAATCCTCTGTAGGATGAAGCTGAAGGAAATCTTCTTCTGCATGAAGATATTTCTGGTGGTTTCCAAAAACGCTTTGGAAAAATCTCCTTCTATTTTATTTGCTATGGGCAAGAATTCCTTTAGGGTATCGAATCTAAACTCGAGATCATAAATCTCGCCCTTTGCATTCCCTGGGAGACTTTTAAATATATCGTGGGATTCCGCTTTTCGTTTAGCGTCAAAAATAGCGCGGAATTGGCAGGGGAATACGTTTTCTATTGTAAGCAAGATTTTGAATTCTGCGTTGTTTATTGAATAGAACAGCATGGTGTAAGAGGAAGCATTGTTAGTTTCTGCCAGATAATCAAATATCTCATTGGAATAGGAATCTATTATCTTGTCTCTTGCCCCCATAGTAAATTCGCCCAACCTGGTTTGTAAGTTTAGTGCTAACCCAGGAGCAGTGTCATATTGTGCCACCATGATGTCTATAATTAAAGCCATGATATCATTATCTGGTGTATCCTTAATAACCTCAGGAATCAGCAGATAATCGAATCCACAAAACTTGAAGCTAAAGTATTTGTTCACCACCGGACGTAACTTCTTCAGTTTTGCGGCACATTCAGGGCATACAGGATAATTTCTGTAAGCCATTTCTTTTTTCAAGCCACCAGCAATGGGTGCAAAATCAGTCTTGGAAGTATAGAAATTATATATAGATACATAACCCCACAATTCCTCTCTATTTTCCCTACACATAGAGCAGATTAGATTGCTGCCAACAATTTTCTTGTCTCCCAAGCTATAAAAATCTTTATAAAACTCCACAGCGGCATTATCCCTTATTTTGGCAAAAAGAGGAGAACGTCCGATATACATATCATCTATACTTATGGTTAAAATATAGGGTGATTTCTTTGTGTTATTCAGATATTTATCCAGTTCCTCAAAAACTAGTTGGGATTGTTCTGAAAAGAAATCTAATAAACCCCGGAGTTCAGGATTCAATTGCATGTTGTTCTTTAGAATCCGGACTATTTTTTTATAGTCTTTTGAATCCACTGTATAGGCATCATTATTTTTAACCCCCTCCTCAGAAATGTAGAGCGTCGGAAATGGAGATACTGACATTGCAGGGGAACTGCGGTAAAAATAATCGCTAATGTTCTTTTCAGAATCGTAGTCGCTAAGTTGAGAATCTACCAATCTATAATTCGAGGATTCCTTAACAAAGTTTAGAGTGATTACTTTCAAATTAGGCTTTGGCCCCATTTCAAGGTCGTATTCATTCTCAAAAGCCGATATTATCTTGTTCGGTACATGCTCGAAGAGCGCATACATCTTATTTATCATCTTTCCTCCTTCGCTTTCCCTACCACTCCAAAGCCGCGTGCACTTTGCTTCCCCAGTCCCAAGTATTCGGGAATGATAAAATTGGTGGTGAATTCGCCGGTAAAGCACTGCATGCGTTGGTTATGGAAATTCACTTCCAGGGGTTTGAACCAGCCATCCAATTGCAGTTTATCCATTTCTGGTATCCAATAACTGAAGCCTTTGGATAGGGTTTTCAGGTTATTTTTCAGGATTGTGCGCAGGCGTTGATTTTGTTCCATGGGATTCAGGTTTTGGTATTCGATATAGTTTTCTTGATTCAGAGCCATCCATGGTGAAACAAAGCGATAGCTATGGAATTCCTCGCATTGCCCAAAATCTTTCTCTAAAAGCGATATTTCTCGTTCATTTGTTTGCAAGATGTTACCATTTATAATTAGGCTATCCACTTCAAAAAATACCCGTTTCATCTCTTCTATGCCTTCGTTTATCCCTATTAAAGCAGGGTGTGAATCTATCACCCGATATTGGATGCAGGGTGTTTTGTATAAAAAGCCTTGCCCCGGCAGATGATTATGAAATAAGTGCGTTTCGGGGAATTTATGCACAAAATAACCCCGCAACTTGGGGATTTCCCAAGCGTGCAACTCAATATCTGTCCAACAAACGACAAGGTATCGGATTTTGTTCACAGAAACCTCCATAACACATTGTAGCAAAAGCTAATTAGCATGTTCCACATTTATGATTATACGAACACAGGACTCCGATTGTGGTGAGAATTAAATACCTGCATTTTTATGTCAAGCCTTTTTTACATCTGCCATAACAATTTCTTTCCCTAGCCTTCGCTTGATTAGTTATAACATCCGCCTTCGGCTGTTTTCACACGAGGTGTGTGAAGTTACTGTTCTTTTTTTACATTCGGCTTTTTCTGCTTCACCTTTGACTTATAAATCGGCGACAGTAGCTTCAGTTATAGGAG
>JALNXT010000148.1 GCA_023230245.1 Candidatus Cloacimonadota bacterium | reverse complement strand
ACTTCATATCTACCACCGAGAACACCGAATCCGCCGAAAGAGGGCGAATAGAACGCTGATAACCTGATCGACTGGATTTACCATGATTAAAGGACAGAAAATCAAAGGGTAAAAGCATGGAACTCTGATAACCTGATCGACTGGATTTACCATGATTAAAAGACTATAAACAAAGAGTAAAAGAGCCAAAGAGAAAAAGAGAGATTAGACATGAAAGAAAAAGCAACTTTATTCACTGTCCTACAGGTAATAATCCTTTTGATCATGTCGATCATGTTATCAGCGTTCTACTATACTTTTTATTAATTCTTCGGTGTCTTCGGTGTTCTCGGTGGTAAAAATAAAGTGACAAAGTGATGGAGTGATGGAGTGATGAAGTGATGGAGAGTTAAGAGTTAATGTCAATGTAGAGCAGGATTCCAATCCTGCTGAAGACCAAGTTAAGAATTAAGAATTAAGCCGTCTGCTCCATTCTCAATTGTCCCCCTCACTTTTTCTCCTTTTCTCTTTTACTCTTTGTAAATCTTCGGTGTCTTCGGTGTTCTCGGTGGTAAAAATAAAGTGACAAAGTGATGAAGTGACAAAGTGATGAAGCGATGGAGTGATGGAGTGATGAGGTGCAGTTTGATATTCATAATTAACGTCCATCAACCCAGCGCAGCTTAATTCTTAATTCCTAATTCTTAATTCTTAATTCTTAACCCCCTCTCCTTTTCTCTTTAACTCTTTTACTCTTTGTAAATCTTCGGTGTCTTCAGTGGCAGAATAATTCCCTTGCCAGAATACCGCCTGTTACAAAAAGCTTACCTCAAACCTAAGCGGGAGAACCTATGGCAGAAAAGCTTTTTCTTATTGACGGCACGGCGCTGCTTTATCGTGCGCACTTTGCCTTTATCAAGAACCCTCTGATAAACTCTAAAGGGATGAACACCAGCGCGATATATGGCGTGATAAATTCCTTTATCTCTTTGATAGAAACGCAGCAGGCGGAGCATATCGCCATTTCTTTCGACCGTAAAGCGCCCACCTTCCGTCACGAAATGTATAAGGCATACAAAGCGCAACGTCCCCCCATGCCGGAAGATTTGATAGCCCAGATTGCGCCCGTGCACGAATTCTTCGCTCTGATTGGCTTGCCGGAGATTGCTATGGATGGCTTTGAGGCGGATGATGTGCTGGGCACTTTGGCTGCCAAATTCAAGGAAAGCTATGATATTGTGCTTGTTACCAGCGATAAAGATTACTGCCAGTTGGTGAATGACACCACCATTTTACTGGATCCGATGAAGAACGTTAAGCTGGATAAAGCCGCGGTGTTTGCCAAATATGGGGTTTATCCGCAGCAGTTTGTGGATTATCTTGCCTTGGTGGGGGATGCATCGGATAATATCCCGGGAGTGAAAAGCATAGGCCCCAAAACCGCCGAGGCACTGCTGAAAGAGTTTGGCAGTCTGGACGGCATCTATAGCAATCTGGATAAAGTGGCTCCCAAGCTGAAAGAGCGTTTGCAAGCTGACCAAGACAATGCCTATCTCTCACAAAAGCTTGCCGCAATAGAGCTTAATGTGCCCATTGCTTTGCCGGATTATGAAGGGCTTGCCTTCAATACCCGCAGTTTGCGCCTGGCACTGCCCCTGTTGATAGAATACGAAATCAGCTCCATCCGCCGCAAGATAGAATCCAAATACCCTGCTTCTGTCGCTTCTGATAATTCTGTCATACCCGCTACCTCTATTGTCATTCCCGCGGAGGCAGCACCCCAGCCCCTAAAAACCGAATACCAGGACGACATCTTTTCCACGCACGACACCCCAACACCCCAACACCCCAGCACTCCAGCACCTACCGATCAAGCTTTTCAAGCCATATTGATCGACAAGCTCAGCTTTGTAACCATGCTCGCCGCCATCAAAGCTGCGCCCATCGTTAGTCTGGATACCGAAACAGATTCTATCGATCCCATGCAGGCTGCGTTAGTGGGGATATCGCTGTGTGTAAATAGCGACAAAGCCTATTATCTTCCCATCGCCCATAACATGGCGGATAACCTTTCACAGAGCGAAGTGCTGCTGCATTTGAAGGATGCACTAAAGGACAAACTAATCATCGGGCATAACCTGAAGTACGATTTTATTGTGCTGCACCGCCACGGGCTGACGCTCAGCAATCCTCTATTCGACACCATGCTGGCTGCTTATATTCTGGATCCCGGCACCAATAGCTACTCTCTGGATGAATGCGCTTTGCGGGATCTTGACCACGAGATGATTCCCATCAGCCAGCTAATCGGCAAAGGGAAAAACCAGATTAGCTTCGATCTCGTGGATCCCGTGTCAGCTTGTGTGTATGCCGCAGAAGATGCTTGGGCGGTGTTCCAGCTTTATCCCATCTATCGCCGCAGGATAGATTTCTCGGGCATGCACCTGCTGTTCGACGATATTGAACTCCCGCTGATTAAAGTGCTGCAAAAGATGGAAGAGAATGGCGTAGCGATAGATTGTGCTATCTTAAGCGAGATCTCGCACCTGATCAATATAGAGCTGAAGAAGCTTACCGAGCAGATTTATAGCTATGCGGGATATGAGTTTAACCTCAATTCCACGCAACAGCTTGCCAAGCTCTTGTTCGAAGAAAAGCACCTGCCCAATAAAAAGAAGACTAAAACCGGCTTTTCCACCGATAACAGCGTATTGGAAGAGCTGGCAGCGGATTATGAAATTGCCCAGATTATCATCTCCTATCGGCAGCTTAGCAAGCTGCAATCCACCTATGTGAGTGCACTGCCCAAGATGCTAAACCCGCATACAAACAGGATTCACTCTTCCTTCAACCAAACTGTTACCTCCACCGGCAGGCTGTCTTCCTCCAATCCCAACCTGCAAAATATCCCGGTGCGCACCGAACTGGGACGGGAAATACGTAAGGCTTTTTGCGCCATCGATGCTGAGCATCTTATTTTGGCGGCGGATTATTCCCAGATAGAGCTGCGCCTATTGGCGTTGATGAGCAAAGATGTAGCTTTGATTGAAGCCTTCAAAAACGGCTTGGATATCCATAAAGGTACCGCCGCCAAAATCTATAACATCCCCCTAAGCGAAGTTACACAAGACCAACGCCGCGCCGCTAAGACGATCAACTTCGGCATCCTCTATGGTATGGGACAGCGCAAGCTTGCCCGCGACCTTGGCATCAGCCAGAACGAAGCAAAGAACATCATCGAAAGCTATTTCGCCCAGTTCCCTTCCATCCGGAACTTCATCAGCCAGAGCATCGTCAGCGCGCAACAAGAAGGATTCTGCGAGACTATCTTTGGGAGAAGGCTGTCTCTGCCCAATATCAACAGCAAACATCCGGGATACAGGAGCGAAGCGGAACGCATTGCCGTTAATATGCCCATACAAGGCTCTGCAGCGGACTTAATTAAAATAGCTATGATAGACATCAATAAACGTATCGAGGGCAACCCGCAGATCAAAATGGTGCTGCAAGTGCACGACGAACTGGTCTTTGAAATCCATAAAGATAGCATCGAAGCAGCCACACAGATGGTGCAAACCGCCATGGAAAATGCCCTGCCAGAAGACCTGCGCAAGATCGTGGAACTAAAGACCGATGTGGAGATGGGGAAGAACTGGTACGAGGCGCATTAAAATAGTAACAAAGTGATGAAGTGATGATGTGCTGGTGTGTTGGCGTTCTGATGCACTCCATCACTTCGTTACTTTGTCACTTTATTTTTACCACCGAGGACACCGAGGGCACCGAAAGATTTACAAAGAGTAAAAGAGTAAAAGAGAGGGGTTAAGAATTAAGAATTAAGAATTAAGCTGCGCTGGGTTGATGGACGTTAATTATGAATATCAAACTGCACTTCATCACCCCATCACTTCGTTACTTTGTCACTTTATTTTTACCACCGAGGACACCGAGGGCACCGAAAGATTTACAAAGAGTAAAAGAGTAAAAGAGAAAAAGAGAGGAGTTAAGAATTAAGAATTAAGAATTAAGAATTAAGAATTAAGAATTAAGAATTAAGAATTAAGCTACGCTGGGTTGATGGACGTTAATTATGAATATCAAACTGCACTTCATCACTCCATCACTCCATCACTTCGTTACTTTGTCACTTTATTTTTACCACCGAGGACACCGAGGGCACCGAAAGATTTACAAAGAGTAAAAGAGAAAAAGAGAGGGGTTAAGAATTAAGAATTAAGAATTAAGAATTAAGAATTAAGCTGCGCTGGGTTGATGGACGTTAATTATGAATATCAAACTGCACTTCATCACTTCATCACTCCATCACCCCATCACTCCATCACTCCATCACTCCATCACTCCATCACTCCATCACTCCATCACTCCATCACTCCATCACCCCATCACCCTTTTTCAAAATCCCTCTCATCCCCCACCCATTGCCCTTCCCATGGACAATGAGTGGGCAATGATAGGACAATGCAAGCAGGTTTTGACTTACAATTACGCTGCGCAGAGCTCCGCAACAAAACAGAATAACTGTTACACAGCGTAATTGTGAGTTAAAATAGGGACGTACGTCATTCTGCCAAAAGTCGGCTCCAGTTCATTTATAGGGGGTAAGGTAAATTGAACACCAAAAGTTCAAGATAGCAATCCCATCGGGACGAAAGGTATTAGCGACGGGTTTCAACCCGACGAAGATAGATCACAAATGCAGATAATCTCAGCGGGACGACACATAGAATTATCTTGATCTGGCGAGACATGTAGCTATACAAAGCCACCTTTCGCCCCGATGGGGCTTCTTTGGAATAATCTCTTCATTAACGCCGGGTTAAAACCCGTCGCTATTATCTCCCATCCCTATTGGGATTCTCTCATCCCTAATGGGATTCTAC
>JALNXT010000147.1 GCA_023230245.1 Candidatus Cloacimonadota bacterium | reverse complement strand
TCGCATACAGTCAGCAGTACGAACTCCATCAGCAGAGAGTTTATCTATGTGCCGATCTCATTTCGCTGATATTAAGGTCTAATTTCAAGCTTAAAGCCATCCATAGCTCCGAGAGCAAGCTAAACTTCTATCCCCGCCACATCTATGGTCTTGATGATAAGTATTCCAGACTCTTTTTCATCCTCAAGAAGGAAGCTAATTGAGTTCTCCCCTCTTTTCCAGCCCTCTGTATATAAGAGATTGGGATTATTACCAGTTGCACGGTGCTTTTGCAGGTATAGACGAGGCAGGAAGAGGTGCCTTAGCAGGACCTGTAGTGATAGCCGCAGTCGTGTTAGATTACCGCAAACCTATAGAGGGCATAAACGATTCCAAACTGCTAAAACCCAAGCAACGCGAAGAGCTTTATGACCTGATTGTATCAAACGCAGTTGCTTACCATATCACCAAAATTAGCCACGCCTATATCGATCGGTTCAATATCCTCCAGGCAACTCTAATGGGCTTCTCCACTTCATTCAGGAAACTGGACATGAAAGTAGAAACCTGCCTTATCGATGGAAACATCGTCCCTCCTTTCCTGAAAGGCATTGGCACTGCTGTTATTAAGGGTGATCAGCTCCATGCTGCCATCGCCGCTGCTTCTATTCTGGCAAAAGTATATAGAGACCGCCTAATGGTTGCTTTTGATGATTTGTACCCGGAATTTGGTTTTGCTAACCACAAAGGCTATGGCACCGCTCATCACAGCAAAATGATCCATTGTTTCGGAAGCTGCCCCATCCACCGTAAAAGCTTTCATATCCCCAATAGATAAACCTATTTTTCGGCTACCTAAAATCTGGAAAGACCATATTTATCCCAGTTTAGCACTCTTTTGAGGATGGTTATCATGAGCATATCCCCCGTATATCATCCGTATATAATATATGGTTGATATACGGATGATATATGGATAATACACAGCGTCAAGCAAGGAGATATTTACTGCTTCCATATGGTCTTAAAATCTGAGAGGCAGGAATGACAAAATAAACAGGGCATCCTGATACTGAAAATACTTGACGGATAGAGTGAGTTTAGAGGGTATGGTTTTAATAAAACTATCCAGGAGTTTTGCATGAGTAGTACCCCGCGTGGCGAGAGACTGATAATAGCCCTAATCGGGAAAAGAAATGCTGGTAAATCTAGCCTGATAAATGCTTTAATCGGGCAAGAGATTGCCATAGTATCAAACATTCCGGGGACAACAACAGACCCTGTTGATAAGCACTATGAATTGCTGCCTTTGGGTGCGGTTACTTTTTATGATACAGCCGGTATTGATGATATCGGCGAACTGGGCGAGAAGCGTGTGAAATCGACCCGCAAAATACTGTATCGCGCTGATATAGTTATCTTTGTGAATGATGGCGAGAGTTTTGTCCCTTCCGAAACAGAGATGTTGCTTCGCATCCTTGAGATGGAAATCCCTACCGTAGTTGTATTTAATAAAAGCGATTTGAATGCCAGTAACCAAGATAATATAGCCTTTTGTGAAGAACAGCAACTCCCCTATGTGAAAGTCTCTACCATCACGAAAGAGGGGGTGTTAACTTGCAAAGAAGAAATAATACGCCTAGCTCCTAAGTACCTGAAAGAAGAACGCATCCTCGCGGGTGACCTGATAAAGCCCTTGGATAGAGTAATCCTAGTGGCGCCTATAGATTCAGCCGCACCCAAGGGAAGATTGATATTGCCTCAGGTACAGGTTTTAAGAGACTTGATGGATCACGATGCCATTGTAACAGTGGTGAAAGAGACAGAGCTTCTTGCTTCTCTGGCTATGACTAAAGAGCTTCCACGGCTTGTGATTACAGATTCTCAGGTAATTGAACAAGTTAATCGTGAAGTACCACCAGAGGTGGAGGTTACCACTTTCTCTATTCTCTTTGCCCGCTATAAAGGTGAGCTGGATAGCTTGCTGGAAGGGATAGATAAACTGAACCATCTCAACGATGGAGATCGGGTTCTTATCGCTGAAGCGTGCTCGCATCATGTGCAATGTGACGATATCGGCAGGACTAAGATCCCTAAATGGTTAAGCGAATTCACAGGAAAGAAGCTTACCTTTGATACTTATGCAGGGCACGACTTCCCAGAAAACCTGGAAGATTACGCTGTTTGTGTGCATTGTGGAGCCTGCATGATAAACCCTATGGAAATGAACCGTAGGATAACAGAATGCAACAGGCGCGGAGTACCAATCACCAATTATGGTATGTGTATCTCTTTGATTAAGGGTGTGTTAGAACGCGTGGTTAGACCATTGGAAAGAGTTAGGGCAAAGTAATGAAAGTAACGGTAGTTCAATTTCAGCCGAAATTACTCGCAATAGATGAGAATATTACACGGCTCGCAGCGATGCTGGATAAAATAGACAGCGACTTGGTGGTGTTACCAGAATTGGCAACTAGCGGATATTTGTTTAGCAGCATGAAAGAACTGAAAAAGGTAGCGGAAAGTATTCCCGATGGTTCTGCGTTTAAAAGATTCGCTAAACTTGCCAAAGAGCGTGACTTCTCTATTGTTTACGGATTCCCGGAGAAATGCGGGGATAAAGTCTTTAATTCCAGTGTGCTAATCAATCCTGATGGCAGCTATAATACCTATCGTAAAATACATCTTTTTGATAGGGAAACCCTATACTTTTCTCCCGGCGATAAAGGCTTCGTGGTGCAAAATGCCAAGAATAATGTGAAGATAGGGATGATGATATGCTTCGATTGGCAATTCCCGGAAGCCGCCAGAACCCTTGCCTTGGCAGGAGCGCAGATTATCTGCCATCCCTCCAATCTCGTTCTGCCATGGTGTCAGGAATCCATGAAACTAAGGTCATTAGAAAATAGAGTGTTCAGCATAACTGCTAATCGCACAGGGAAAGAAGCTATTGCAGATGCGGAACTTAACTTTACGGGCTGTAGCCAGATTCTAAGCCCTTTGGGAGATATCTTAGTACGCTTAAGTACTGATGAAGAAAATACTGCAACTATAGAGATTGATGAAACTAAGGCTTTGGATAAACGCATTTCTGAACGTAACGATGCTTTTGCAGATAGAAGAAGGGAGTTTTACAGACTTTGAAAAGTGACACTCTCCCCAAAGAAATTGCACAATTGCGTAAAAAAATAGAAAGGCATAACCTGCTTTACTACGAGTTTGCCAATCCGGAAATAAGCGATTACGAATATGACCAGCTTGCAAACCAGTTAAAAGCATTGGAGACAGAGCTATCCGGCGAAGTACCATTAGACTCCCCCATTCAAACCATTGGTAGTGATTTAAGTGCTGGCACCAAGGCAATCCCCCATAAAGTACGTATGGCGAGCCTGGAAAATGCATACTCTTTGGAAGAAGTGGAAAGCTTTATACAGAAAATTAAGCTTGAAACGGGAAGAGACAATCAATACTGTGCGGAGCTGAAAATAGACGGCTTTGGGATAAATCTCTTCTTTGATAAAGGCAAGCTGGTGTATGCAACAACCAGAGGTGATGGAAACGAAGGTGAGGATGTTACCGTTAATTTTAAGCTATTGCCGGATATCCCGCATAGCATAGATTTTTTGGATCAGATAGAAATCCGCGGTGAGATATACATGCCTCTTCAGGATTTTCTTAGGCTTAATGAACAACGCAGAGAACAGGAGGCAAAGCCTTTTGCCAATCCCAGAAATGCCGCAGCAGGCTCTATCAAATTAAAAGATAGCACAGAGCTTAAGAAACGTCACTTACGGGCTATCTTCTATAGCCTTGGCTACTATGATGAAGCTACGCTTCCGGTAACAAACCAATACGCACTTTTGGACTATCTTGAGAAACTCGGCTTCCCTACAAGTAAACGGGCATTGTGCAGCACATACTCTGAGGTGGAAAAGTTCTGTCAAATGATGGAACAACAGCGCTACACCCTAGCTTATGATATTGATGGCATTGTAATAAAGCTAAACGAACTGGAGCAGCAAAAGAGATTAGGCTACACAGGAAAAAGCCCTAAGTGGGCAGTAGCTTACAAATTCAAACCGGAAGAAAAGGACACCATCGTGGAAAGCGTAAGCTTCCAAGTGGGCAGAACCGGTGCGATAACTCCGGTTGCCAACCTTAAGCCCGTCTTTATCTCTGGCAGCACTGTTTCCAGGACTACGCTGCATAACGAAGATGAGATTAAAAGACTCGATTTACGGGTGGGAGATACGGTGCGCATTGTTAAAAGTGGTGAGATTATCCCTAAGATACTAGCTGTAGATCTTACTTATCGCCCCGTGGATAGTGTTCCTATAGCTTTCCCTACTGCGTGTCCCGTATGTTCCAGCACTTTGGAACGCGACTTAGAAGGCAGCATAACTTATTGTGCAAATGCAGCTTGCCCTGCCCAAGTAAGACGCAAGATAGAGCACTTTGCCTCTCGCGAAGCCATGGATATCAGTGGGCTTGGTGAAAGACTAATCGCGCGTTTTACTAAGGGTGGCATTATCAATAATATTCAGGATATCTACCACCTGGATTACGATAAGATCGCTAGGATGGAACGCCTTGGCACAAAATCTGCCGAGAACCTGAAACAAGCAGTTGAGCTCTCTAAGAGCAAGAACTTCGATCGGTGCTTGTATGCTTTGGGGATTCGGCATGTTGGCTCAATCACCGCACGCAGCCTTGCGCAATCCTTTGGAGATATAGATGCTTTGATAAGCGCAGATAAAGATGCCTTACTAAGCGTTCCCGATATTGGCGACATCGTAGCAGAATCGCTGATTAGCTTCTTTAGTAAGCCTGAAAACCTTAGTATCATTAGTTCATTAAAGCAGGCCGGACTTTGTTTTACTCAAAAAAGTGAGCTTATTTCTAATGCTCTGGCAGGAAAGAGCTTCTTAATTACGGGTACTCTGCC
>JALNXT010000146.1 GCA_023230245.1 Candidatus Cloacimonadota bacterium | reverse complement strand
CGAATACAGAATATGCTGAATGAACAGAAGATAGATCGACATCGACGCCTTCTTCTTCTCGGGGATCTTTGGAATACCCGCAAAAAATCTCCCGCTTTCCTCCCACTTCGTTTGGATAGAGTCACGCGTCGAGGAAAAATCCATCTTGAATGGAGGATTTGATGTGATATAATCAAACTTCTTCAGACCGCTTGCAGGATCTCCCTCTACGGTAAAATGTGAAGGATCCAGAAGGGTATCTCCCTCGATCACATTACTCAGAGACGCCGCAAGACCATTCAGCAGAAGATTCAAACGAAGGAACCGGGTCGACTTATTCGAAATATCCTGCGTATAAACAACAGCCCTGTTAATGCCTTCATCCGCACCCAGCTCATGAGCCAGATGTAAGATTAAACTTCCCGACCCTGCACTTGGATCATAGATCTCACTGGCATTCATCCCCGGAGACATACGGACAAGTATCCGGGCAATGATCGAACTGACTGACTGCGGTGTAAAATACTCAGCATACACCCCGCTCGCAACATTATAATCCTTGATAAGATACTCAAAAATCGCGCTGTAGAAATCGAACTTATTTGGAAAAGCCGCACCAAAATCGAACTTTTCCTGGCTGATATACGAAAAAATATTCCGAACAAACAGATTCTTCTTCTTCGAATCGTCGATTACATTACTGATCGGCTCAAACAAAGGTTTCCTTGTACCGTCCGCAGTAACAATACTGAAATATCTATTCTCCTCCCTATTTGAAATGCGCTCAAGAGTATCATCAAAATCCTTATAGAACGTATCTGAATTACTCTTATTGATCAGATAGGGAATTGTATCCTCATACGCGAATGCCACATCCATCGAATATTTTTTGTAATACAAATCCATCTCATGCTTCTTATTTTCAAGAATCGTCTCAACCGTCTTACCCTGCTTCTTCGCAAAATCTGCAAGATTAAACAAAAACTTATCATTCAAAAACTTATACAGGAATATCGAAGTGATGACTCGCTCCTCCGAAGCCTGATTTGCCAAACCGTTCTGGGAACACAAACCCTTCAGCTGATCAATAATCTGCTTGATACTCTTTTCCATATCCATAACATAATTCATAAAAAAACCTCATGCAAATATTTTGATATTATCATATGCGTTCTTCAAAAGTTCATCCTCATACCAAGTATCAAGATGCAGACGGTCATACGACTCCGAGTCATACAAATATTCGATAGTTTCACTCATTACCGTCTTTACGAATGTATCCCGCTTTTCCAATAGATATCGGTTCTTTGCCGATATATCCTTGACAGAATGATAGACTCGGGCAACAAGCATCTCAACATCCTCCCGCGGGAGTTCCGGGTGCATCTCGATACAGTCAGTGTACGTCTTTACGAATGCATAATTCCCGTCATATTTTTCCGCGATCCGTTCATTCTCCGCATTCAGATTTGAGACCGCGTCAAGCACACCAAGAAGCTCGTCATTCCTGACTTTCAGCTCCTCCGCACTCGATATCTCCATCTTGGAAAAGATCTCCTGCAGAAGTTCATTCAGCCGGATAAGCTCGATCTGATGTGGGTTTTTCACCTTACCATACTCTCTCTTGATCTTTTTGAACGTCTCACCCAGTTCTCCTTTGATATCTTCAAACTTCCCCATATCCAGGATCTTCACAGACGTCTTCAAAAACTCATAAATGATTGAAACGACCTCCTCATCCGACAAAAGCAGCAGAGTATCAGCTGGTGACTCCTTCAGATTTTTAAGAGAAATACTGTTTTGTACCTCCCTCAAAAGACTCTTTATCCGTTCGTCATCGATCTCTTTTGCGTACTCGTAGTTGCGGGAAAGAATAAACTCCGTCCTGCATGCGAGGATCCCGTTCAGACACTTCCTGATCTCATACAGACGCATCAGGTCCAGATGCCAGATCTCACGGCTGAATTTTTCGATGTTCGAGATGTCGATAATCTCAGCGATCGCGGCAAAATATACATCACATTGTTGTCGAATTTCCTCAGGTCCGACAACAAGACCCTTGAAAGTTACTCCATCCTCACCTTGAAGAGCGAAATCTGCGGAAAGCTCAGCCAAATATTTCTCAATCGTCCGGTCGAACTCAGCTTCGATATCCACAAAATCCACGATATATCCATAACGATATGATTTCTTCGTTGCCGGAGCACGATAAGGACGATTGACCCGGCTGATGATCTGTAAAAGCGTCTGTTCATGAGCATTTCGCAGAAGATACATCTTCTTCAGGTGCGCCACATCATATCCGGTCGTCAGCATGTTATGGACGATCAGCATATCATACTCATCGACATTTCGCTTAAACGACTTTTGGACCTCCTTATTTTCATTGGAAGTGATCTCAACATCAGATAGAATAAGCCCCGTCTTCAAGATTGAATTCCGATCAAACCAAGATTTCATTAACTTTGCCTGCGGATTTGAACTGCAAACGATCATTCCTCCAAGTGTTCTATCAAAATTCTGAAGTCGGAAACCTTGGAAATCTTCATCAATAAACGCCCCAACTGCAGAAACATACTCAGGAGACTCACGAATAACCTTCTTACTCTTATCCGGATCTTCCAACAGAAGATTCATCCTGATATTCGATCTGGCGTTCGTCTCGATACTCTCACGTTTGATCCGGAGAGTATAGCCGTCTGCAATCGACTTGTCATAGAAATACTTGTGAATGTACTCCCCGAACTTCATCGTGCTTCTTTCCTTAGTTGCGAGAAGTGGCGTCCCCGTCAAAGCAATAAACACCGCATCCGGATCCGCGATCATCAAATTTTTGAAATACTCTCCGGTCATCGCATAACTTCGGTGGGCTTCGTCGATGAAAAATATCCGCTGAACATTCGCGTTATAATCATTTTTCACCTGTGGGATCTCGCTCTCGAATTTATGGATGTTCACCACCGTGAACTCATACTCAGAAGTCATATCCGTATTTGTGGAAACGACTTTGTTCAGCTCTGCGGAAAATGCTGCCTTATCGCTCACATTTTTCACAGAGATCCAGCGGTTCGCAAGTTCACTTGATGCCTGTGTCAGAAGATCCAGACGATCGACCACAAAGAAAAATCTTGTAAGTATCCCCTTCTTCGCATAATAATCCCGGAGAAAACGATTTGCATAAACCGTCAGTTCAGTTTTTCCAGAACCCTGCGTATGCCAGATGATTCCCCGTTTCTCTCCCCTCTCCAGTCTTTCATTCAAAGCTTTGATTGCGAAATACTGAGGATATCGCATAACATGCTTTTCCGGGATCTGCCCTTTCACATAAACTACCCCATAACGGAGGAAAAACATCAGCCGTTCGCGTTCAAAAAAAGAGGTCACAAACGCATTACACGGCGATAATGGATCGAGATTTGTGATAAACTCCGACATCTCAAGGATCCTTTCGGGATGCAGATACTCATTATCTTTCAAGACGCCCGCAATAACTTCATTCGAGACATCATAAAAACCATCCGTTTTCACTCTCTCATCACGGAAAAAGGAAAAGCTGGTTTTCTTTGCGTTCGGCGTTGTGTAAAATGAACCGACCTTCACATCTTCAGCAGCCGATGCGTCATCCGTATCCTCATATGGGAGGTTATTGGAAAATGTAACGAATTGAAGCATATTGAAATACTTTCGAAGATCTTCCTTCTCCAAACGTTCATCTAGCATTCGTTTGAATTCTGCTTGGATCCCGCCTCGGTTGAGTGGGGGTTTTACCTCCAGAAATGCTAAGGGAATGCCGTTGATCAAAATATTGATATCCGGGCGGAACGAACCGCGTTTTTCGTTTCCTCTTCCATCAGGTCCGAATGTCAGTTCATTCACAACGGCAAAATCATTCCTGTCTATATTTTCGAAATCGATCAGGCGTATTCTATCTCCGGGATTCACCAGCCATTGATAAAATTCCCTTCCCATATCGTTGTTTCTAATGATCTGATTGATCTGAACCAGAATGGAATCGATTTCCTCCTCAGAAAAATAGGTATTATCGTTTATTTTCGAAATTGCCTTCGCAAAACGGTTCTTAAAAATGCGTGTTTCTTTGTCGATCTCATCATCTTTAAGAGACTGATACTTATACCCAAGTCTGAGGAACTGAATTGTGGCTGGTATCTTTACCCGGGTATTTTCATCATAGTCTCTCATAATCTGGAAAATCCTCAATAATGTAGATATAGACTTTCCATATATACAATATTTACCTATCTTCTCTCCATAAATGGTAGAAGCCTGAAAATAGATGTCCAGAGAAGGATGTATGAGCAAAGAAACCTGACAACCACAAACGAAAGAAAAACCCGCGCGCAAGTGAGCGAAGCGAAACGGAGAGCAAACCAAAGGTTTGCGAACGGGTTTTTCCCCAGCATTTGTCCAAGAGCCAAAGGATCTTGAGACGTCTCACGAGCTTTCAGCTCGTGGACTTTTCCAGACGGCGTGCGATTCCTGCGTAGGCGAAGCCCAAATGGGCTTTGCCCATTTGAGGCGGCACGCAAGCCTTTGGCTTGCACGCAACGTATAGGGGTCACAGAAAATAGGATATCCCCTCCGCGGATCAAAAAGAGAGAGATAAAACAATAGAAAAACCCGCTGGCGGGTTTTTCCCCAGCATTTTTCCAGAGAGGGTGCGATTCCTGCGTAGGCGAAGCCCAAGCGGGCAAAGCCCGCTTGAGGCGGCACGCAAATCTTCGATTTGCACGCATAAGCCGGAGCAGAGCACCCGAACGCAAGGAAAATGCGATTCGCGAAGATTCGCGAGGATTCGCGGTGGGCTTTCTCATATGTCTAAAGATATCCCATACACGAACTCGACATACACTCTCGTAATATAGAGGAATACTTCTCGTGAATCAGAAAATAGGATCCCCGCCCAAGCCCTAGAAAAAAAAGAAAAAGATCAGGTGATTTCC
>JALNXT010000145.1 GCA_023230245.1 Candidatus Cloacimonadota bacterium | reverse complement strand
GGGGAAGGTATGTTTACTTAGCCGTTCAATAAAATCATCGTTTATCGTTGGTTTTCTTTTATTGGTTTCGGCAGAATATCTGTTGGTAAAGAACTCCAGTAGATCGGGGATATCATCAATCCTATCACGCAAGGCAGGGATATGGATTTCAATAGTGTTGATGCGGTGATATAAATCCAGACGAAACTTATTCTCGACAATCAGCTTAGTAATATTGTGGTTGGTGGCGGCAATAATCTTACAATCGATCTTCTGCTCTGTTCCCTTACCCACGGGGATGATCTTTTTGGTGTCTATGGCGCGTAATAGCTTTGCCTGAAACTCCAGGGGCATTTCCGAGATTTCGTCCAGAAACAAGGTGCCATGGTTAGCAAGCTGAAAAAAGCCTTGCTTATCTTGGTTTGCACCGGTAAAAGAGCCTCGTATATGACCAAAAAACTCACTCTCAAACAGGCTTGGCGAGATGGACGCACAGTTCACCGTAACATAGGGTTTGTCGCTTCGGTTGCTGCTGGTGTGTATCAAGCGTGCCACAACTTCTTTGCCGGTGCCACTTTCACCTTCTATGAAAACGCCAGCATCCGGATACATCGCTGCTAACAAGGCACTCTCTACCACTTTCTTGGAAGCATCGGAAGATCCTATATACGTGTGAGGTTTCACAATTGCAACCGTCTGTTTGGCAAGTTCATATTTGGTTTTCAAACTTCTTGTGTCTTCCAAATGAGTATCCAGAAGCTTGCTATCGTATGCGGCGCAATCTGCCCTAATTTGTGCAACCAGTTTTAGCTGGACAGCGTCCAGTTTACTTAAGGTGGCAAAGCCTTTCTTGTAATCCTTCGTTTCCTGATATAGAAAGCCTTTTGAACGCAGGGCTTTGCTAAGCAATTCCCAGTTTTTGGTTTTCTTGTAAAAGGCTATCGGTTTCTCTAGAAGCGGCAGCACCTCGTCATATCGCTTCAAAGCAATTAGAGCCAGAGCAATATTAGTGGAGCTTTGCATCTGGAGCGCAAGATTGTTCATTTCAATTGCCAGCTTCATTGCTTTTTCGTGGTAGATAATCGCTTCTTCGCTTCTCCCATTTTCAGATAGCGCATTGGCGAGATTGTTATAAATATTGAAGGTAGTTTGAGGCATATTTAGCTTTTCAGCATGCATCAGCTTTAAACTTGTTTCGTAATACGTAATCGCTTCTGAGAGTTTGTTTTGGAGCTTGTGAGCCAATCCATAGTTAAAGTTTAAACCTATTAGATAGATGGGAATAGCCAAATCACTTTCCAGCTCTAGTGCTAATTTATAGAATTTCTCTGCTTGCACAAAATTGCCCAGATTGGCGTTTAGAGATACCAGTTCCACCGATACTTGCAATGCCCTTAACCGAAAGCTATGCTTTAGGCACATTCCGAAACAATCGACATAATAAAGCAGCGAAACATCATATTTACGCAAGTGGTTATAGATCGCAGCCAATCTCCAGAGAATATCAGCCTTTTGGTAGTGGTCTTTTATCGTCTCTACCAAGTTTACCATTTTCATGGTAAGCGATTCTGCTTTTGCTGTTTCCTGAACACGGTAATAATATGTTGCATAGCTTAAGTTCAAAGCCATATTGAAGTATAATACTTTAGATTGCAATGCTGTTGACTGAATCGCATCCAAGCAGCTTTTCATCTCAGGCAGACGCATCATCATAGATAGTGCGGATATCTTGATCAGATGAAAAGCTATAAACATCTCAATGTTATCTTTTTTATCTATCTCCAGGATGGCTGCCTGCGAAAGCTGCAATACCTTTTCAGGATCGAAGATCAACAAATGTGCCCAACATAACACCTGTTTCTTTGCCAATTGCTCTTCGGCATTTAGATTGCTGACATCATTTTGATTCTGCAAGTAAGCCATGGGATTCAGTTCCATTTTCTGAATCTCAACGGAAACATAACTCGTCTTCATTTGTCCTTTCATAATAGTAGATCTCCATCACTCGTCATCGGTAAGCATAGCGGGTTGTTCACTAAAAAACAGCAGTTAGATGAACGGTGTATTGTGACAAAACAACCACTTATGAAACCAGTTTGCGTTATCCTTAAAACAGTCAAGCACTAAATTGCATCTTTGCAATTTCGGTGTAGCAAGCGTTGCTTGAATTGTCCTATCATTGCCCACCCATTGCCCTCCATATGGGCAATGATAGGGCAATGATAGGGAGATGCTTTTAAGGGTAATAAATAAAAAGGGTGCAGAAACAAATCCGCACCCTGATGATCAAACTAGTTTTAGCGCCTACGAGAGGAGAGAACTCCTATATTACATGGTTGTTTTCTGTTGCAACAGCTTCATTAGTTCACGGTGTTGCTTCTTAATACGACCAACACCAGAGGCATCTCCCTCGGAGTTAGATACCACATTTTCTATCATGCCATTGCTATAGGTGATGGTAAACCCTATTGTCGCTGATCCTCCTGCATTTGCAGGTTCTACAGCGCATATTTGGCTTACATCCAGCAAATATACACAATCGTCAGGTTCAGACATGGTCTTCATCAAAACACCATTACTTGCTAAGTACTAGTTTGTAGTTCCACCTACTTTTCCCAAGTTTCATTTTGAGGAGGTAAACACCACTGGAAACTTGTCTGGAATTATTATCTTTCCCATTCCAGACCACTTCATAAGTGCCCTGGTTTTTGGGTTCTCTGAGCAGATTGCGTACTAATTGCCCCTTCAGATTGTAGATAAGCAGCTCCACTTCTCCCTTTACTTCTACACCGTATTGAATGGTTGTAGTAGGATTGAAGGGATTGGGAAAACAGCTATTTACACCTGGGACTACGGGTATTGAGGGAGTTCCGGGGCTGGAATAGCTTAAAGTAACCGTTATTGGTCCGTGGATGGTATTGCTGCCATCCATATCACGGTTTTCCAGCCAGTAGTAGTACACGCCAGCTTCTGTTAAATCATTATCTACATATTGATAAATCTGCGTTTGCGATGTATTAGTAGCAGCGATAAAGGTATCCAAAGAGATAGCTTCATCCAGGAACTCAGTAACACCGCGATATAAACCGTAACCTAAAGCTCCGGTTTCACTTTGGGTAACCCATTGAATAACTACTTTGTTGTAAGCATTAATGCTGGCATGGAAGGCAGTAAGTTCCACAGGCAAGGAGCCAGAGCCATTATCCAGAGCGATTATCAATTGCCCCCTTCCTCCCTTTGCTAAGCTTGGGATGCTTACAATGGTGCTATCTGCATTGGTTATAGGCGATAAATCGTACCAAACTCCACCCCATTTATATGCTCCGGCAATAGGCGTGAATCCCATTCCTGCATGATTGATATTGTAAACACCGCTAAGGGCATAATTGTCTGAGCAAGTTACGGTTAGCACCAATCGAGCATTGGGCTTGGTATCAAAGCCAGTAGGATGCCAGGTAACCACCAAGAAATAATCATGAGTTTCTGTGGTTACAGGATCGATGGTTATATCGTTGTTGGTAAATGGAGGGTTATCCGTAATGGGCGGGACATATGTACGATCTGGAGCACCAAGTATCGTGGTGCTGGCGGTAACCCCATCGAACACCGCAGTTGTGGAAACTGAAATTATGTTAGAATTGGGGCTTACATCGCTGTTAAACAAAGCTCTGATGCGATACTTATAAGCGTGGTTGATGTCTATAATCTCAACCCTGTGCACATCAAGGCTAACAGGAACACTGTTCCAGCCGGTAATAATGGTCGTGCCATCATCTTCTAAGACGTCAAGCTGATAACCTGTGGCACCGGGCACGGCTTCCCAATGTGCAGTAAAACCATTGTGGCATACTGCCGAAGCTGCTAACGCCACGGGAGCCCATATCCAGGCACCATGCGCAGGTTCCAAACCACCTACATACTTACGCACCGCCACCCAGTCGTAATCCGAATAAGGGCCATAGTGGTTTTGAAGTGATATCTCGCCAGGGCCAGTGATCGTTGCAAGGTTACTGCTGCGTTTCAGCACATCATCTTTTAAGAGATTAATCTTGGTTCCAAATGCATTAACTGTGCCGTGATACCAAGCACCAGGAACAGGTGAATCAAATAGTTCCGGTGCATCTGTAAGCCATGTCCAAGTATAGTATGGAGGAGCGAGAATGGAAGAACCACCTTGATAGTTGATACGACCATCAATACGTCCCTTGTAGCCACTACCGGGATTGGCAAATGTGCCACGCACACCAACTTCAGATATTGCGTCCTGACCGACACGCAAACGGTATTCCACCGAACCATCTGTCAAACCACTATAGGTAGCAGCAGAGCCAAGAACTGAGTGCCCGTATGTACCAGTAGGAATACCACCGGCTAAACGGGCATAGTTCTTACCCGTAGGGATTGTAATCGTAGAACCATCAAGCATTTTATGCTTAGTCCACTTGGCAAAGCTGTTATCCGTGCGGTTGAAATCATCAAAGAAGAGGAAGGTGTTGCCTCCATTAGAGGTGGTGGTAACAGATTGGTTACCAAACCGTATAGAGAAAGGGATGGCATTTGTGGACATATCACCGGAGATCTTTACCCAGATGATTGCCCTATCGTAACGCACCATAGATTCTATCCAATAACTCAGCTCAGTTGCGCCTTCAAAAAAGCGAATATCCCCGAAGTCAGAACGGCATCTTTGGTCTAAATAAGCATGCTCACCGGCGTTTGTTCCACTGCCATAATGAACGGTAACCCTTAGCTGATAGCCCGTACCTGCGCCAACCAATGGCCCAACAGGCTGCCCTATCGCATACAGCCATGGCTGAGCAGCGGAGAATGTCTGTTCTCCACCTTGCGTAGCAGAGCCGGTTTTGCTACCTGCCGAAACTGAGAAGTTCGAAGTGCCAAGTGCGTCTATACTAATCTTCTTACCCGCAGTTGCCGACGCTGAAGCATCAATGGTTATCCAAAAGTATTGTGGTTCTTCAC
>JALNXT010000144.1 GCA_023230245.1 Candidatus Cloacimonadota bacterium | reverse complement strand
CTTATTATCGCAATGCTTTGATGGCACCATCTTTTCCCAGAATACTTTTGATTCATGGAGATAGCACAGTTCAAGCATTCTTGGACAAGGTAAATGATTTTGCCGTCTGGAAAAGACAAAAGGGTTATGATGTAAATGTGGTTAGCACTGCTTCGATAGGCAGCACTTCCACCACGGGTATCAAGGCTTATATCCAAACCCAGTATAATGACATCTCAACGCGTCCAGATTACATCATCCTTTTGGGTGATACAAATGGGAGCTACCCAATTCCTGCTTGGTCTGTAAGCGGTGAAGGTGATTATCCTTACACCCATCTTGCAGGTGGCGATATGTTGGGAGATGTGTTTATCGGAAGAATCTCCGCCTCAAACTTGAGTGAATTGGATATTATATTAAATAAGGGTTATGCCGTAGAAAAGAATGTGAACATAGTGGGACAAGGGGCTGCTTGGCTTAATAAAATGCTGCTTATAGGCGACACTAGCAGCAGCGGAATATCAACCGTATATGTAAACAAATTCATTAAAGAGCTTGCTTTAAGTCACAACCCGAATTACAGTTTTTTAGAACAATACTCAGGCGGCTTTCCCGCCTACATGAATTCAGGGATTAATCAAGGGGTGGGATTTTTTAACTACCGCGGATATATAAGCATGAGCGGTTGGTCTCCTTCTGGAAGCTTGACAAATGGCGCAAAGCTATCCCATGCAACGATACTCACATGTTCTACGGGAAACTATGCAAATGGCACCGCAACAACGGAAGCATTAATCAGGCTAGGCACATCAGCTATTCCTGCTGGTTCTGTTACAGCCATTGGTATGGCGACCAGTAGCACGCATACAATGTTCAACAACTGTCTTAACGCTGGCATTTATGATGGGATATTTACCTATAACATGAGTAGCATGGGTGAAGCCTTGCTAAATGCTAAGCTTTATATTAAAGAAGTTTATGGCAGCACGAACGATGCTCAAGCTAATTCTTTTGCCCATTGGTGTAATCTGATGGGCGATCCCACAGTGGAAGTTTTTACCGGAATACCCAAGGCACTTACAATAGTAGCACCCGCATCTTTACCACAAGGGACAAACGTGCTTGATCTGCAGATAATCGATGACATGGGTGTTCCCATAGGAAACGTTTGTGTAACCGCATACAGCACATCCCTGAATGCTGTTGTTGCCAAAGGATATACAAATAGCGAAGGGTATCTAACCTTAAATCTATCTGGTGGTTTACAGAACCAAGTAGTAATAACCGCATCTGCACATAATTGCAAGCCAGTGCAGCAACCCCTATCGGTGGATAGTGCAGGCTCCTTAGTCTATTTTAGCAAACAGATTATAGACAACGGCACCATGGGAAGCATCGGTAATGGCGATAGTTTTGCCAACGCGGGCGAAACAATTGCCCTTAATCTAGAGATAAAGAACACTACGTCTAGTCCGATAGGTAATATCACTGCTTTTGTTAGCTGTAACGATCCATACATTAGCATAATATCCAATCAAATCGCGTTCAGCAGTCTAAATGCAGGACAGACTCTATTTTGTGAAGCACCTTTTGTGTTTTCAATTGGAAATAACATCCCTCCTGAACATGATGTTCGCTTTACAGTGGAGCTAAGTGACGATGCAAGCGCAACATACTCTATTATTTTCCACGTAGTTACCTATAATGCCAGGCTTTTAGTTTATGACTATGATATAGCAGCGGGTGGTAATGCAATCCTTGATCCGGGTGAAAACGGAACTTTACAGGTTAGGATTAAGAACAATTCCATCTCAGCTGTATATGATCTAAATATGGAGCTTAGCTCACTGAATGATTTGTTGTTAGTTACCGATCCCACCTCTTATATGGGTGCGATTAGTGCCAATATGATGGGGCTAAGCATCGATGGTTTCGGTCTATTTGCCCGCAGTCAATTGCTCCCAGGCATGCAAATGCCGATGAGGATTAGGCTTTTTAACTATGCTGGCTTTGAGCAAATTGTAGATTTCAACATCTCAATTGGCCAAGTATTTTCATACACTCCCCTAGGCCCAGATGCCTATGGGTATGTGATCTATGATATGACTGACACAACATTTGGAGATTGCCCCAGCTATGAATGGATAGAGATATGTCCTACTTCTGGTGGTTCGGGAACTCAGCTCACTGGCTTAAACGACGCTGGCGCATCCGACGATGAAGGCGATCAGGTTGGCGCAGTAACTTTAAAAGTACTAAATATGCCTTTTCCTTTTACTTTTTATGGCGAAACCTATAACCAAATTACGGTATGTGCTAATGGCTTTATTGCATTGGGTGTAACTGAAAACGGTGAATTTAGAAACTATCACCTTCCTGGTGGATATGGCCCATCTCCTATGATTGCTGCTTTTTGGGATGATCTAATCTTAATCCAGGAAGCAGGCATATATCAATATTACGATTCGGTAACACATAGCTATATTATTCAGTATAACAAGATGCGTAATGGCTACAACCGCAGCAGTATAGAAACATTTGAAGTAATCTTTTATGATCCCATGTATTATCCCACGTCCATGGGCGATGGGATGATTAAGCTACAATACAAAGATTTCAATAACGTGGATGTCGGTGGTACTGGATATACTCCCAAGCATGGTAATTATTCCACCGTGGGGATAAAAGACCACACCAATACACGAGGCTTAGAATACACTTATAACAATCTCTATCCGCATGCTGCTGCACCCTTGGGAAATAACAAAGCATTATTGATTACCACAGTACCAGTTATCCATGAGAGTGCATGCCTAACCTTACAAGAGCTTATTATTAATGACGCAAACCAAAACGAGATAGTGGAACCAGGCGAAACCTTAGAGCTGGGAATAAAGCTTAAGAACATTGGCTTAATTACTGCTAGTAATATTCAGCTTTCAGCCAGTTCAAGCAGCAGTTTTGCTACTTTTACCACCTCAACCAGCGAATACTATAATATAGCAAGTGAAGATACAGGCATCAACCACAATCCGCTGATATTAAACATAAGTGCAGATTGCCCCAATGAAACACAGATTAATATTGTTATAAACGTGACCGCGTCTAACAATAGCTGGCAATTCACTTCCTCTCTTACTGTTCTCAAACCATCGATAGATATAAATGGTATATACGTAAACGATGCTTTAGGCAATAATAATGGCACGATTGAACCAGGCGAATCCTTCGATTTAATCGTAAACATGGCGAATAACAGTAGCCTGGAAGCCAAGAATATTGTTAGCAGTATATCTTGTCCATCCCCTTATGTTACAATTTCCAATCCATCGGTAATCTTGCTGGGCGTTCCTTCTCAAAGCATCTCCCAGGCAGTTTATCACATGACCCTTTCTGAGCTTGCTCCCAGTGGTACTATGCTCAATATCAATTTAACCTATATTGGAGATATGATAGCACAACAGAATTTAGCGATATCTTTCGGGGTAGATTTAGCTGGCTTGGGTGAAGATTTTGAATCTGATAATGGCTTGTTTGTTGCCAGTCCTGCCAGTAACGGATGGGAATGGGGAGTATCTTCACAGGGTGCACATTCTGGGAATAAGATATGGGGGACACTATTAAACGGCCAATATCCTGCAAATGCCAATTACACCTTAACTACGCCATCTGCTCTTATCGGCACAAATGTATCTTTAGAATTCTGGCACAAATATAATACCGAACTTAACTATGATGGTGGGCAAGTAAAAATATCCACTAACAATGGCAGCACTTGGACACTTATTAACCCTGTCGGTGGCTATCCCAATGCTAATGTTTCAGCTTTAGCTGGAGCGGGGTATGCTGGTGATAGCGGAACATGGGTTCAAGCGAGTTTCAATTTATCTGCCTATGCCAACCAATATGTGCGTTTTCAGTTTATCTTTAAGAGTGATACTGGGGTTCAATCTGATGGCTGGTTTATCGACGATGTCCACACCACAGGTTTCATTGAATATGCAGCCAAGGTGATGGGAACCGTTAGCAGCTCTAACACGAGCTTGAATATGGCCAAAGTGCTGATCCAGAACGATCAGAAATGGGGTGTGCGCCCAGATGAGGGAGGCATATATACCCTTTTCCTGCCTTTGGGTGCTCAGCAGCTTAGCGCATCTTCTCCAGGTTACAATACAAGTACTGCTAGTGTTGTAGTCACCAATATTGCAAGTGTATCAATACAGGATTTCTATTTAGGCTATTTTGCACCTGCAACTGGCTTAGCGTTCTCGGTTGATGCAGATTATATCACTTTAACGTGGAATGCTCCCGAAAATCCGGAATATCAGCTTACAGGTTATAGTATCTATCGTAAAATGGATGCGGGACGGTTTGAACTTATCACTTCAGTTGGCGTTCCCAGCTATACTGAACAGTTATTATTGAGTGGAACTTACTCATATCATGTAGTGACAAATTATTTGTTGGGTAGCAGCACCGCTACAAATGATGTAATTTATCAAAACACCGTTGCTAACAATGATGAAAATATAGATTCCCCTATTACTACGTGCCTGATGAACAACTATCCCAATCCCTTTAATCCGGAGACAACCTTTAGATTCTCGCTTAAAGAAACCTCGCCTACTAAACTGAGCATCTATAACCTCAAAGGACAGCTGGTGAAAACCTTGATCAACAAGGATATGTTAGCGGGTACCCATCAGATTGTGTGGGATGGCAGAGACGCTGCTAATAGAATTGTAGCTACCGGAGTGTATTTGTATAGGTTGGAGAGCAAAAACTTCAGCCAAACCAAGCGTGCAATCTTAATGAAATAGTAAAACCTATAACCTAATACAACAAATAGCAGGCGTGATGCCTGCTATTGTTGTATTATGGGTAAAATACAAAATATTAAAGGAACTTCTCTGCCTCTTTATCGCTAAGCTCCAGCCATCTATCCAAAAGTTGTTGATGTCTGCTATTTAGCAATGTGAGTTCATCGCTTATCTGG
>JALNXT010000143.1 GCA_023230245.1 Candidatus Cloacimonadota bacterium | reverse complement strand
CCTTCCCAAGCTGAGTAGTTTCCAAGGGCACCCAGTATTTATTATTCAAATAAATGAAGTGGCTGGGCTCGATTCCGCTTTCCATAATACCTTCCAAATTCATGCCTGTATCGAAAACCAGCATCACGTGTCCGGGGTAATCGATAAATCCACATTCTACGCCAACCACAGAAAGCATAGTTGCCATTAACGCAAGCAGATCTTCACAATCCCCAGATTTGCGTGCTAAAGACTGGAAGGGGTATTGCACATAATCATGCGCACTATCAATAGCGTTGCTGGAGGTGTTGTCCAAAACATAGCTGATCCCATTGGCGTGTAAATAGCTCCATATTTGGATAGCACGCAGGATGTTCTTGTTCATGGTTGTAGCAGGACTATTGGCAAAGAGTTGAACTATGGAAGTGCTTACAAAGTCACGCATGTATTCGTCATTGGGGTTTATAAAACTGGCAAACTGCTTGCGGTTGCTCCAATCCATAGCCGAGGAAGCCAAAGCGTTTATCCCTTCTCTATCATTGGTCACATTTTGGGTATTGCCATCAAAGCTATAGTCCATCGTCAATACCGGTCTGAATACCTGAGCTCCGTCTTTGCAGAGCGCAAGGATGTTCTTGCTAATCGGTAGCACGATCTCCACCACTGTGTTTTGGTTGGGCAATAGCGTTTGCACGTTTTTCTTAAACGGTAGGTCAGAAATCTGCGGGGCGGTAACCTGAATTCTAACGTTCTGGATAGGAACATTGCGGTTGTTAAACAGGGTGATAGACCCAATGGCATGATTTCTGTAGTAGGCTTGCATGGAAGGATAAAGGTCTTGGAAACTGTATGCCTTGATCTCCACTTCCGGTTTGTTCTTGTTGTAAAACTCACGTGCTTCCGTAGCTGCCGCTAGCTTATCTTGTAGTGATGAATCGTTAGGAGCATAGTTCGCCGCCAATTGGATTTCACGGTAGGCATCATCATAACGGTTATCCAAGGTAAGTAAATCGTAGTATAACTCGTGGTATGAAGTAGTAGATACATCGGTTGCAATATATGGGTTTATCGCATCTAAAACGTCTAATGCCTCTGGGAATCGGCTTGCTTTTTGTAAAGCTTCAGCATAGGCGAAGCCATACTTCACGTTATCCTTTACTAGTCCCCATGCACTGGCATAGTTAATTAGTGCTTCGGTGCTCTTGCGTTTTTCAGTATATGCTCTTGCCAGGCTATAATAGTATTCCGCATTTCCACCGTTAATTCTGATGGCATTAGAATAATAATCCTCTGCGTAGGAGAAGTTACCCATGGCGAAATGTACATCACCCAGCAGCTTATAAGCACCATCAGGGTTTTGCCCTTTGAAGCGGGTTAGCATAAGTTGCAAATGGCTCATGGCTTGATCTAGCTTTAGCGTGGCAATCAATAACTCTGCTATCTTCAGGTTGTTTTCATAGCTATCATCGATGGTCACCAATTCACGCATATTGGCGAGTGCATCTTCTTTTTTGCCCATGTTTTCATTAGCCCAAGCCAGATATAGCATTACCGCAGTATCCTTGGGAAAGTTCCTCAAATAAGTAGTGGCAATGCTCTGAACTTTGGCATAGTTATTGCTGAAATAATACAGTGAAATGAGCTGAAGCTGTATATCCTGATTCTTATCTGCCTTGAATTTTTCTAAATACGTGATGCCTTGTTGATACTCTTGCATAAGTTTGTAGATTTTTACTACTTCCAATACAAATTCCAGCTTCGGGCCTGCCAAAGCTATGGCGGATTCGATGCTCGTGCGTGCCTTATCAAATTCTAACTGGCTGGTGTAATTCTTAGACTCCAGATAGTAGCTCTGAATTATTTGTTCATCTATTCTGGGGTCTGTAATTGTAGTGGCAGCTTTCTTGTATGCCAAAATAGCTTGGGAATAACTGCCATTGGCAGATAGGTAGCGGGCGTAAGAATAGGCATCTTTAACTTCTTCGCTGGGCGAGCTAACCCTTCCATCTTCCGAAAGTGAGGATACCGTATAGCTCTTCTCGCTTTTCTGTGGTTCTCTAATAACCATCTTGGGTTGGGATACCTCAAATATGATAGATTCACCGCCACCGCTTTGGGTTACTCTCCATTTACCAATCCCTACCGTTGCATCCCAGCTCAATTCAGTAAAGGCTTCAGCGTTTAGCTTCAGGCGTAGAGTATGAATCTTGGTAGGATTATAGATAAAGCGAAGTTTACGTGCTGTTTTTGCCCCTTTGTCGCTGATCAACAGTGATTTCTCTGTGTCGTTATAGCGCACCAGATAGATGTTGGCAAAGTTAGGGAATTGCGCCTTGCTGTTCTTGGCAAAGTACTTGTGTTCTTCCTTGCCACTATTTAGGATTACTAATTGCTGGGTGATGGCATTGATATAACCAATCCGATTCTCATACAAATTATCTAAACCGCTGATTTTGGCAGCTTGGGCAATCAGACTAATATCTTGGGGGTTAGCTAAGGGTATCTCGTAGATAGAGTTGCCATTGGCGAGCATCAGTAGCGTGTTTTCCCTAAGGCGGATAACTTGCGGTGCAAGCTTTTTGTCCTTCAGATTAATATTCCCCAGAAACATCGCATTTTCGTTGAAGATGGAGATGCGTGAGTTACCCATTTCTGCAACATACAAAGAGCCATCCGTTGTAACGATCATGCTGGTTGGGGTATTCAGCCGTCCTTCCTTGGAACCCTTCGCTCCAAAGGAATCTAAATATGTACCGTTATACTTGTCGAAGATGAATATCTTATGCGATTTGCTATCTGCCACAAAAAGCTTTTCTTTAAATACAGTCATGGCATCAAAGCTCTTTATTCCTTGTTTTGCAAAGGCGAGGGCACTGATAGTATATTTGGTATTGCCAAACTCTCTACAGGTGATTGCCCGTGTTGGTTTTTTGTTTGAGATAGAGTCGTAGATATAGTATTCCAGCGAATCTTGGGCAACATAGTCATAGAATGGGGGTAAGGTAGTCTCTTCCAGCGCAGGACGCATGGTATATTCTGGACTTACCAGTTTTAGGTTGCTATTAAATTCCGTATCTTTAAACAGTCTGATAATCTTTTGTTTGCTGTCCAGAATAGCCAATAGCACGTTATCTTCCCATGGATAGCAACGGACAATTGCCGGAACAAGGAAGGAACTGGGTGCCGTACCTTTGTCTTTATAGCCCCAGGTAGATTTTGAAACAAGGCGTCCTTCGGCGTTTACTTTGCCAATTTTGGTGCTGCCACTATAGATTACATAAAGCTCGTTGTATTGGTTCACTTCGATATCTGCCACCGCATCTTTCTTGTCCCCAATAGTCTGTATTTCGAAACTATTCTTGGGGTTAAGATACTGGTCAAACATCTGTACCTGAGAAAAATTGGGTTGAGCCGAAAGCACTCTAATAATCTGGTCTTGACCTAGACACATAGAAATAGGGGAAGTAACCGTAGCCTTGCCAATTAGCATACCTTCATTGGTAAAAGCCATCAGCTCGTTACGCCCGGCATCCAAGATATAAATAGAGCCCTGGTAATTCACCAGTAAGCGTAGAGCTTTTTTAAACTGAGTATAGGGTGTCCCTTTTGTGGATAAAGTTCTTTGCAGAACACCATCATAGGAATAAATGTAGATGCAGCTTTTCTTGTTATCAAGGATATATAAGCCGTTCTCATTTCCGGTAATGTCATCGGCTATTGCCCCGCCCGGTAATTTCGCTACATTTAGCTGTGTAAATGCCATTTTGCTCGTATCCCACACCCTGATTGTTCCCGATGCGTTATCTACGGCATAGATTGTAGAGCCCCACAGATGGAATTTGTTTGCCCCAAAAGAACCATCTTTCCCCTTCAATGCGGGAACCGTGTGCAATGGCTGCGGAACGGCATTTAAGATGGCACCAATCATAAGCAATATGACGATGCTTAAGCCAACTTTTCTCATAATATCTCCACAAAAGAATCCATGGAGCTATTTTTATTGCAGGGGCTAGCTGTGTCAAGTTAAAACGAGACAGAGCATTATTTGTGTGAAGGAGGCTGTTCAAATATCACCGCAATGCTTAACAGATTTTGCCACGAACTCTATAATAACAGGCATCTTGCCTGTCTTCACTAACCAAATTGGCGGTTAATTTTTTGCATCTGTTGTGTACTTGGTGTACTTGACATTTGTTTAAAGACCGTTGCATATAACTGTAACGCTGGCCTCCCTTGGAGTTCCGACCTCCCGGCCGGAAAGGACTGTAGGCGTCTCGCCCACAGTTTCTTTTAACTACCGACGAGGACACTCGACTGCTCGAGTGCAGGCTAGATAGAGCCTTGCCTGCGAGGACGCAGGCATCCCAACGGGCATTACCCCCAAATCAACACACTGTTACGCTGGCTAAAACATCCCCTTTGCTCCCTTTCCTTCCACCTAAACGCCTCTAAAGCCCTTCCTGTGCGTGGTTCAAGACGAGTGCGAGGGGAGATAAACACTCTTAAAACATAGCAAAGGGGATGTCGCAACAGTTTGACTTACAATTACGCTGCACCGAGCTTTGTTCACAGCCAACCATGCAAAAGCACAGCGTAATTGTGAGTTAAACGAGATTATGTTAGGCAAGCTTATGCAATCCTAATTATTTTAACTCAGAAATCGGCGAATACGAACTAAGCGAGTCTTTAACCAAAGATATTGTCGCCGATTTCTAAGTCAAAAAGTCTGCCGATTTCTAAGTCAAAAAGTCTGCCGCCCCGGCTGTTAGCACTCGAGGCGAGTGCTGTTACAGGGATGCATGTCTTGAAGTTAAAAAAAAGTGGTTACCTTCTTAGTATCACCTAAAACAAAGAGCGGAAAGCATCTGCCTCCCGCTCTTGATAATTTGTGGGTGGATGGTTTAGAAATTTACCACTAAAGCAGTACCGATTGCATAGTTAGAGGGTTTTGTACCGGTAGAGCCTGCGCCGTATGCGCCAAAAGCGGAAAGATGCATCA
>JALNXT010000142.1 GCA_023230245.1 Candidatus Cloacimonadota bacterium | reverse complement strand
GTTTAAATAGCCATTCGTCACCAAAACAATGTCTATCTTACCCTCTGTTAACTTCGCAAAATCCCAAATATATTCATACCACATTAACGGCTCAGTATATGTAAAAGCGACTTGAGCAAGTTTTTGGTTCTCTACCATAGAATTTAACTCATCGAGACTTATCAATTTGGTGGAGCATTCAGTTTGGCTGATACTCCAATTCTGGCAAAATAGACAGCCCAAATTACAAGAGTTTGGTCCCAAGGAGAGGATATAAGAACCAGGGTTGAAATGGTATAAAGGTTTCTTTTCTATGGGATCTATCGATATTGAGGCACATTTGCCATAATTAGCTGCAATTAGCTTCCCATTAACCACTTTCTTCCCACGACAGTAACCAGATTCTCCTTCGGATAACAAACACATTTTGGGGCAAAGCTCGCAGCGTATTGATATCCCTTCTTTGCTGTAGTATAATGCTTCTCTCATATTATTTGTTCCACCACATTCACTATAGCCTGCATCTGTTCATCTAATGCCTGCGAGTTGTCATTCAATATCTGTTTTGCTTGTAATCCTAAACTACTGCGCTTAGCTTCATCCTTGGCTAGTGAGATTATATCTGCTTCCAGCTTGGTGATGTCAGATATAACTATACCATTCCCTTCATCCAGCTTCTTTACAGAATCCTTACAAGAGCTATAGAAATTACCTATAATAATAGGTTTGGCAAAGTATGCAGGCTCCAGAGGGTTGTGTCCTCCAAAATCATAAAAAGAACCGCCTACAATTGCGATATCACAGATTGAGTATGCTTTCACCAACACTCCCAAAGTATCTATAATCAACACTTGGGAGTTTATGTTTTCTCCTGAAACACCCTTTGAATAAAGCCGATAGTGAACATTCTGTAAAAGAGCTACAATATCTTTCAGCCTATTGGTATGTCTGAGGGCAATAATAAGTTTTAGTTTAGGTATTTGCTTAGTCAAAGCAGGTAACTTCGATAGAATAAGAGCCTCTTCACCCGGACGAGATGATCCCCAACATAGAATAAAATCATCTGCATTAAATCCCATATCTTGGCGAATATCACTGGTATTGTAATCTTTCAATTTCAAAGAATATTTAAGGTTACCACTATTGATAACTGGGCACTCAAAGATTTGCCGATAACGCTGCGCATTCTCTTCACTTTGAGCATAAACACCTACTATGGATTTGCCCACGAACCTTAAAAGCTTTTTAAGCTTGTGATATACCACGAAGGTGCGTGCAGACATCCTGGCATTGATAAACATAACGGGAATCTTATGCTTTTTTGCATAGTAGAGCATGTTTAGCCAGATCTCTGTTTCCACTATGCAGATCAAGCTGGGATTAATTATCTTAAGCTGTTTATTCCTGATGTGAGCTATATCAATTGCGGAAAGGTGTGCTTTCACAAGTGGTGAAATGTTCTGTGCCAATTGCAAACCGGTAATAGTACTCGTAGTAATAGATATCTTTATATCACTATGTTTTTTTAGCAGTTTCGTAACCAGCGGTTTAATCGCATTCACTTCCCCTACCGAAGCTGCATGAAATAGAATACCTTTATTTGTATTGCTGCCACTAACAAAAATGGAAGGCAGGTAATTCCGAAGGTATAATATGGTATATATTACGGGGAAAAAGAGGATATAAACTGCCTCGAGGAGCATATTAAAGAGAGTTAAGATAGCTATCATGATTTTCCTATCCATGAAAAAAAGACGCCCTTAGGCGTCAATATTTGATGGCGGGAGCGACGAGACTCGAACTCGCGGCCTTCTGCGTGACAGGCAGACGTTCTAACCAAACTGAACTACGCCCCCAGCGCGTTCAAAACTGCATGGATAGAGGTCATAAGTTGCAAAGCCTATTTTTTGTCAAGAGATAATTGGACACTTTAAATCCATTTGCTTCTAATAGACTAATAGCCAAAGCGTTAAGAATCACAATTTACTCCCATTCTATCGTTGACGGAGGCTTAGAGCTAATATCGAACACAACTCTGCTAATGCCCTTAACTTCGTTACTAATGCGGTTTGAAACCCTCTTCAAAAAGCTATGCGGAAGCTCTGTCCAATCCGCAGTCATACCATCGATACTATTTACTGCTCGCAGTGCGCAAACCTGATCGTAAGTCCGTTCATCACCCATAACCCCTACACTATGAACAGGCAATAACACCGCAAAAGCCTGCCAAGTTTTGTTGTATAGATCAGAGCTATATAGCTCACTGATAAAGATATCATCCACTTGTTGCAGTAGTTGTACTTTGTGTATATCAACAGCACCAATTATCCTGACCGCTAACCCAGGACCTGGGAAGGGATGTCTCTGAACTAAACTATCAGGAAGCCCTAATGATGCACCAACTTCCCGAACCTCATCTTTAAATAGCTCGCGAAGTGGCTCCACAAGTTTTAGTTTCATTTTGTCCGGCAAGCCACCTACATTATGATGGCTCTTTATGGTTGCCGAAGGACCAGCGAATGATACACTTTCTATAACGTCTGGGTAAAGCGTGCCTTGAGCTAAAAACTCTGCATCGGAGTATTCCTTTGCCACTTTATCGAATACATTGATAAACTCCGAACCGATAATCTTGCGTTTCTGTTCGGGATCACTTACATCTTTTAGCTTGCTAAGAAAAGATGTCCCTGCATCCACATATCTAATATTAAGATCGGGATAGGATGCAAATAATTCTTTCACTCTGTTTGCTTCATTATACCGCATCAAACCTGTGTCCACAAAAATGGGAATGAGCTGGTTTCCGATGGCTTTATAAAGCAGCATCGCAGCAACCGTAGAATCAACCCCACCACTTAAACCGAGGATAACTTTCTTCTCCCCCACTTTGTCTCTTATCAACTTAATGCTTTCAGAAATAAAGGAACCTGGTGTCCAATCAGCTTTAAGCCCTGCGATACGAAACAGGAAATTAGCGATTATCTTCTTACCACAAGGGGTATGTACCACTTCCGGATGAAACTGGAGAGCATAGATGGGTTGGGTTTTATGCTTTATCGCAGCGTGGGGAGAGTTATCTGTTTTTGCGAGGATATCAAAACACTCAGGAAGCTTTGATAAAGCATCTCCATGGCTCATCCACACTTGTTCGGTTTGCTTCAAGCCATCAAATAATACATCTTTGCTGTCACTTACATAAAGCTCTGCAAAACCATATTCTCTCTTTAGGGCAGCATGCACCTCTCCCCCCCAGTTAGCAGATATCAGTTGCATTCCATAGCATATTCCCAATATGGGAATCCCCAGATTCCATATTGCTTGGTTGGGATGGGGAGCGTTTTTATTGGTAATACTAAATGGACTACCCGAGAGAATAATTGCAGATGCGGCAAAGTCATTTATGCTTTCTGCATCCATGAGATATGGGTGAATCTCGCAATATACATTCTGTGAGCGGATTGTTCTTGCGATAAGCTGAGTGTACTGAGAGCCAAAATCTAAAATCAAGACTTTATTATGCACAAATTGCTCCTATTGAACAAATGGGTTGTTAGCTTTTTCTAAACCAATGCTGGTGGTGGGTCCGTGGCCGGGAAACACGAGGGTATCTTCATCTAGACAAAACAGTTTTTCTCTAATCGATTTTAGTATAGCGGAATTACTGCCACCGGGGAAATCGGTACGACCTATGCTTTGTTCAAACAAGGTATCTCCGCTAATCAAGTATTTATCTGCCAGCAAACAAATCCCTCCCGGAGTATGTCCTGGTGTATGAATCACTTTAACATCAATATCGCCTAGGTGAATGATCTCTCCATCCTCCAAAATATGCTCAGCAGGCTTTAGCTTCATATTATAACCCATATAATCGCTGAAATTCTTCTTATTATCAACCAGCATGTCAGCATCAAGAGCATGGATAGCGCAAGGACAATTGAAAGCTTGTCCAAAGAATAGGTTTCCTCCGATATGATCACCATGTCCATGTGTATTTACAATCATCTTAACCTTTAGGCGTTTACCCTTGATGATATTCAAGAATTTCTCTGAAGGCGAACTGGGATCTATAAGTAGGGCTTCCAGGCTATCGGAATCCCATAATAACCAGGTATTGGTTTGGAACTCTGGTAAGAGGATTGCGGATTCTATTTTAATCATATCTTTCTTTCCATCAATCGTAAGAAATACGATACTGTTTTATCGCTTCTTGATTCAATTTTGTGGCAACAAGTTCAAACATATCACCAATTTGTTTCCCATCTTTATGTTTAGTAATCTGAACTGTCAATTCTTCCGGTGCTTTGGTATTATAGTAAAGAAAAAGGTCAATTGCTGTTCGCAAATCTAGTTCAGTAATATTATCCCCGATAATCAATCCCAAGGGACCCATGATATCTTTGGCTAAAAGCATATAGCCATTCTTAAAAACACCTTCTAATGCATTGTTATCTGCTTCTTCTCTGCCAATAATTAGTTTATAGGTATCTCCATCTCCCATGCGAAAATGTCTGCCATAAGATAGCAACTCCAGGTTTTCGAGCGTAAGTTCCTTGCTATCAATCAGATCTTGTAATCTGAGGCAATAGTTTCTATCCGTCAACAAACATCCACCAGCGGGATGAGGATATTCTTTTATTCCCAATTTATGCGCCAAATTAAGCTGCTCTGTGCGCCCTCTTCCGTTGAACCTAAGCATATCGCTCTTAGCTACCCATCCTTCTCTAATCGGCAGGGTATCGTTTAGAAGTGCTTGGCTCAAGGGACGAACAATAAGGTCTTTTACTCCACTAAGTTTAGCCACACTATCCAGCGAATCACGTCGCTGAGACATAGGGCGTTGACCCAATACTTCCCCGCTGATAAGATAATCTGCATCTCTGGCAACCAGTAACTCAGCAGCTTTTCTAAACATAAATCCGTGGCAATCAATACAGGGGTTCAGTCTCTTTCCAAAGCCGTAAACAGGCTTATCCAGTAGCATTATATGCTCTTCCGATACATCTATCAC
>JALNXT010000141.1 GCA_023230245.1 Candidatus Cloacimonadota bacterium | reverse complement strand
TATGATGGGGACAGTTTGCGATACCACCATGTAAGGGTAGATGATTTGTTTGACAATGCGGGAGCTGTTCATGGCAATGGCGGTGAGGCTTCCCAGCACTATGCTAAGCAGTAAACCCGTTATCGCTGCTAACATTGTAGGCTTCAAATGGTGCCAGATTAACATGGGGTTATCGGTGAAAACTTTCACGACTGCCAGAGGTGAAGGGACAATCCAGAAAGCGACTGTGCCACGCATGCTTACGTACTGCCAAAGAAACAGCAATACAAAGAAAAAGCCGATTGGCAGCACTATGGCGCGATATTTCAAAACTCTCCCAGGATGCGAATCTCGGTTTCCAAGCTTACGCCAAAACGAGCAAAGACTGTTTTCTGCACATGATGGATTACCTGCAACACTTGTTCCGCTGTGGCAGAGCCGACATTCACAATAAAGCCACAATGCTTGCCTGATACGGCTGCGTCGCCGATACGAAATCCTCTTAAGCCGCAATCATCCACCAGCTTGCCGGTAAAGCAGCCTTCGGGTCTCTTAAATACACTTCCCGCACTGGGTAAATCCATGGGTTGCTTATCCCAACGCTGCGCCTCTAAATCATCCATTTTAAGCTTTATCGCAGATGGCGATTCGGGTTTTAGATGAAAAACAGAGGATAGATGGATAAGTGAATGTTCTTGAAGGGCACTGTGCCGATACCCAAACTGGTGTTCTTCAGCCTTCATGTGTAACACCGGATTTGCAGAGCTAAGATTATCGATGCTGGGGATAAGACACTTACTACAGTATAGCACGTCTTTAATCTCGCCCCCATAAGCTCCGGAATTCATGAATACGGCTCCGCCAACACTTCCGGGAATGCCACTGGCAAACTCCAGTCCGCTTAAGCCATTATCCATGGCGAAATTGCATAAGTCCTTTAGCAATACTCCGCAAAACGCACTTATATAATCTTCATCGCGGGTTATCTTGGTGAATCCCGCTGTGTTAATTACCACTCCCCGCAATCCTTTATCTGAGATAAGGAGGTTGGAACCCTTGCCCAACACAAAATAGGGAATATTATTCTGAAGACAAAACAGGAGTATGCTTATCAATTGCTTTTGACTTTGGGGGCTGCAAAATACTTCTGCTGGCCCGCCAATATGAAAGCTGCAATAATCCTTTAATGGTACTTCGAAGCCTATTATATCGGCTTCGTAAAGCTCTGGGAGTGATGTTTTAATTGTTTCATGTAGTTGCATTTATGCCTCTAAATCTTATTAAAAAAACGTCCTATTTCAGATACAAGCTGTTGTTCATCGCGCAGTTCCACACACCTGCCGGGTAGTATTTGTTTAAAATACTCACCATATCTCTTGTTGGATACCCGTGAATCCATAATAAGCACCACTCCCCTATCGGTTTTACTGCGGATAAGGCGTCCAAATCCCTGTCTTAGCCTTAACAGCGCATTGGGAAGCATTAGATGCATGAATGAATCCTTATTCTCTCTCTCCAGTTTATCGGTTAACGCTTCTACTAAAGGCTCGGAAGGGACTTGAAAGGGAATCTTATAGAGGATTAAAAGCGATAGAGATTCGCCCTGTATGTCTATTCCTTCCCAGAAAGAGGAGGTGCCCAATAGCACCGCGTTATTGCTTTTCTTGAAATCACCAAGGATGGAGCTACGGCTTCCGCCTTTCCCTTGAGCAAAGAACGGACGATTGGCGTGGTAAAGATCATCACCGATATAATCGTAAACCACATCCAAATCTTTATAGGATGTAAAGAGAGCCATGGTGCCAACATTAGTGATACTCAACACTTGCTTAATACAGCCTAAAGCTTGGCTTTGGAAAAATTTGTCCTTATGCTCCGGTAAAAAACTACCGATAAGAAGTAAGGATTGGTTATCGTAATCGAAAGGAGATTCCACAATACTCTGTTGCACTCGTTTATCCGAAACCAGATTCAGCCCGGATTGATTCATAAAGTACTTAAAAGAGCCTCTTAAAGCCAAAGTTGCAGAAGTAAAGACAATGCATGGGATACGGGAATAAAGAAGGTTTAACAGGTGAGATGATACCTCTACGGGTGCATAACAGAAGCTGGAAGCTGGGATATTGCGTTCGGGGCGGGGCGCACTCTCTATCCACAGGGCATAATTGTCCAAATCAGGATTTATCAAGTTGAGCAGCAAGCCTTCGGTTTCGGCAAAACGCTGAATGTAAGAATTTAAAGTCTCTTTCATCGTTTCCAGATTCGCCACTTGCTTCGAGTTTAAGCTTCCCAATACATTGTGCAAGGCGGTAATATCCTTCATGATATCCTTGAACGATAAACTGAATTGCTTCAGAAGGTCGTAAATATCGTTAAAGCTATTGGTGTCCTTAATGCGCAGTTTTCCAAAACTATCAGCTTGAGCGCAACGAGTGGAAGCGAGGCTAAATATCTTCATTAAAGGAGTGCGAAGATCATCTAAACTAAGATGTAGCTTGGTGCAAATAGATTCTATGTGAAGTTTGTTGGCATCGGTTGCCAGGCTCTTTCTGATGGTTTGCATTACTTGATGTAAAAACCCGCTGGATTGCCGCTTACCAACTGGAGCAAGAAGGTTGAACAGACTGTTTATATCCGAATAGCTAAGATCAAAACCTAAATGCTTGGAAGCAGAAGCCATCAGATTATGTGCTTCATCTATCACCAGATAGCCATATTCACCCAAGGTAGAGTTATCAAGCCTAGCGTCGGCAAGTAAAAGCGAGTGGTTTGCCACTACAATTGTGGCTGTTTCGATGTGTTTTCTAAGGCTCATTACATAGCAATTAACGAAATGGGGGCATTTCCTGCCTCCGCAGAGGAAACGATCGGAGCAAACCTTTCTCCACACAATGCCGAATCTCTTTCTATCGAAAGATGAATTCTCAGAGACATCACCCGTATTGGTAAGTTGCTTCCAGATAAACAAGTACAAGAGAGCTTGCGCTTCATAAGGACTAACTCCCTTGCTCTGTTCCAGCACTAATTCTTCCCAGCGTCGCTCGCAGATATAGTTTTCTCTACCTTTTACCAAAACGGCTTTAAAGGGTAGTGGCAGCAGCTGTCGCAGTTGCGGCAAATCCTTGTAGAACAATTGTTCCTGAAGGTTTTTGGTGTTAGTGGATACCACCACTTTAGCCTTTGTCTTGCGAGAAAACTCCATCGCCGGAACCAGATAGGCAAAGCTCTTCCCCACACCTGTTCCAGCTTCCACCACCAGATGTTCGTTTTTATCGAATGCATCTGCCACTTGGCTTGCCATAGCCATCTGTCCGGAGCGAAACTCGAAATTAGGAAAGCGCTTGGCAAACAAGCCATCTTCAGAAAATACTGAGGGGATATCGCCTATTTCACCAGCTACTTCATGATCTATCATATTGCGCAGTTCGCTCTTCAAATGGATAGGTTTGGGGGCAGAAAGAGCAGTGCTACGCTGATGCTGCACCAGCATTTTAAGATAATCCGCTAAAGATCCTTCCATTTGAGCCTGATTGCTAAGCTCCAAGATCCGGGCATTGGTGATAAATGAATAGTGATCCAATACATGCTTGGTCAATGAAAACAGTAGTTTGCCAGTGGCAATGGCATCAGCATCAGCCCGATGAGCGTTGTTTAGGTCTATTCCGAAATATGCCACCATGGAACTGAGCTTATGATCCGATGTAGTGGGGAGATATATTCTGGAAATCTCGGCAGTATCCCAATTCTTATTCTTAAGGGAAAAGCCGCCACCGCGCACCAGAGCGTTATTGATAAACCCCAGATCAAAAGGAATGTTGTGACCAACGAGGGTACTATCCCCGATAAACTTGCAAAATTCTACCAGCACATCACGGATCGGGGGAGCTGCTTTTAGGTCTTCAGGAGAGATATGAGTTAAGTACTCTATAAACTTGGGGACTTTGCCCTTGGGTTTTACAAATTGATCGAAAGTCCCAGTGATCTCATTAGCTTTAAAACGGATCGCAGCGATTTCAATAATCTCATCTTTCTCACTGTTAAGGCCCGTAGTCTCAATATCTATAGCCACATACTCCAAATCGTCCAGCAAAGAATAGCCTTTCTTTGCTGCCGTTTGGCTGGGTTCTTGGGATGTTTGCTCGTTTGTGATGTTAATCTTCCTTAACTAAGTTGAAGCGTTGAAGCTTCTTAATTAGACCCTGACGCGAAAGCCCTAATTCTTTAGCAGCTTGAGTTTGGTTCCATTGTGATCTCTCCATGCACTCCACAATCATTTTGCGTTCAAGTTCTTCAATGGCTTCTTTGATAGTTTTACGTGTGGAAAGCATATTAATCGTCTGGTTGTGTTCATTGTAACGGAACACTTCTTCACTGAAATCACTTGGCTTAATAAACATCCCTGCTTCCACAAGTGTTACTGCACGCTCAATTTCGTTTTCGAGCTGGCGCACGTTGCCCGGCCAATCATACTGCTCCAAGAACTTCATCGCCTCTGTCGAGATGCCCGGCACTGCTTTATTCATCCGCTTATTATACTTGTCCAGAAAGTGAATGGCAAGTAGTGGCACATCACCAGGTCGATTTTTAAGGGGTGGCATATCAATGCGGATAACATTAAGCCGGTAATACAAATCCAAGCGGAACTCCCCCTGCTTAACCCTTTCCAGTAGCGACACGTTTGTAGCACACACTACACGTACGTTCACGATATCCGTCTTCGTGGCACCTACACGTTTGATTTCACCTTCTTGCAGAAAGCGTAAAAGCTTGGATTGAGTAGATTGGCTAATATCGGCTATTTCATCCAGGAAGAATGTACCGCCATCGGCAACCTCAAACAAGCCTTTCTTATCGTAGGCTGCCCCTGTAAAACTACCTTTTACATGACCAAACAGTTCACTTTCCAGTAAGGTTTCTGGCAAAGCGCCACAGTATTGGGCAACAAAGGCTTTATTGCGGCGGTTACTGCTATAATGCAAAGCACGCGCAATTAGCTCCTTACCTGTGCCACTGGGTCCCTCTAA
>JALNXT010000140.1 GCA_023230245.1 Candidatus Cloacimonadota bacterium | reverse complement strand
AAAATCCTGTTCATCCTGTTCATCCCTAATCTATTATCATGAAATATAAAATCACCAAGTACCCTATCCTTATCAAGGATATCGCCAATAAAGAAGTTGGCTTGCTTCTAAACTTTGGACATAAACCAGAAATCAGACGTAAGACTTTTCTTAATCAAGATAAAAGTTTTATAAATCCCCCAAAATCCTGTGTATCCTGTTCATCCCTAATCTATTATCATGAAATATAAAATCACCAAGTACCCTATCCTTATCAAGGATATCGCCAATAAAGAAGTTGGCTTGCTTCTAAACTTTGTCCAAAAACCTGAAATCAGACGTAAAACTTTTCTTAATCAAGACAAAAGTTTTGTAAATCCCCAAAATCCTGTGTATCCTGTTCATCCCTAATCTATTATTATGAAATATAAAATCACCAAATACCTCTTTTTCCTCCTCGACATAGCTATTGTCGTGTTTGCCTTCCTCTTTGCTTCAAAAACTCATCATCATACTAAGCGGGTTATTTTAACTTATTACCGCAGCTTTATCCCCTTTGTGATCATCTGGCTTGGCGCAGGAATATGGGGTGGCAAATTTTCGCTAAAGTCGGTAAACAAGGCAATGGGATTAGTCAGCAATATCTTCAAGTGCAATGTTGTAGCAATTACGGCAGTGTTTGGCTTGATGTATATCTTTGGCAAATTCTATTATTCCCGCTATATTGTGTTTGGCACAATTCTTACTTCATTTGCCCTGGAGTTGTTTGTATTTCTTAGCATATACTATGCATTTCGCTTTCACAAAGAGAATGCCAACTTTGCCTCAACTCGCTTGGTTACGCGATCCTCTGCTCTGGAAGAATCCCAAAGTGCTAAGTTTTTTATTCCCTCCACCAATGTTGTGCCGGTGATTAGTAACGAGCCTTATGCCTTGCCTCAAGCACCCGATCTGGAACCGGATTCCATCCTGATACCGCTTTGGGAGAAATACCTTGCCGATAAAAAAGAGCTGTTTGCATTTCTAAATGACTTTCTGGAATTAGCTCGATTTAAGAAAGGCAATGCCTTGTTTCTTAGCTCAAAAACATACTTCAACATCCAAAATGAAGCTTCCAACAGCCGCCAAATTTTCATTAACTTACACATAATCAACGATTACCGTCGCCTGAACTATTACCTGATCAGGGTGAATGAGCTGCTAATTGATGGCGGAGTGTTTGTCTGCAACGGTGAAACAATATCGGAACGGAAAAAGGCTTTCTACGAAAGGTTTGGTTCGTTTTTCGGCTCGATTGCTTACTTCTTTGATTTCATGTTCAGACGGGTAATGCCCAAACTACCCGTTTTGCAAGGCTGGTATTTTGCGCTTACCAAGGGCAACAACAGGGCTTTATCTGAGACAGAGATACTGGGTAGATTCTATTTTTGTGGATTTGATTTGATCCATAAGCGAGAAATAGACGGGTTAATGCATTTTATCATAAAAAAAGTTCGACCGCCTCGCACCGATCCAAACCCTACCTACGGTCCCTTCATCCGCCTAAAACGTAAAGGCAAAGATGGCAAGATTATCTATGTAAAGAAATTCCGCACTATGCACCCCTATAGCGAATATCTGCAAGATTACGTCTATCAAACAAACGACCTTCAAGAGGGAGGCAAGTTTGCCGATGATTTTAGAGTAACATCTTGGGGCGCCGTTTTAAGAAAGCTATGGATAGATGAATTACCCCAGTTTTTAAACTTTTTTAAGGGTGAGCTTTCTTTAGTAGGGGTTCGGGCTTTGAGCGAGCATTACTTCAGCCTGTACCCGCCTGATATGCAGGAACTACGCCTTAAGGTTAAACCAGGTTTAGTGCCTCCTTTTTATGCGGACATGCCCAAGAGCTTTGAAGAAATAGTGGAATCTGAACGCAGATACATTATGCGCAAGCTCGAAAAGCCTTTATCTACAGACTGGATTTACTTCTGGAAGAGTGTGTGGAATATATTGGTTAAGAAAGCCAGGTCAAAATAGAACTCTGATGACTGGATCTACTGGATAAGCCTGATTGTTTTAATAGATTTGGGATGAACAGGATGATGGGGATTCCTGGGATTTTGTTAATAGGACACGGAAGGGCAAGCATATAGAACTCTGATGACTGGATCGACTGGATAAGCCTGATTGTTTTAATAGATTTGGGATAAACAGGATGATAGGGATTCCTGGGATTTTGTAATTGACCTGTGAGGGCACTGCTTAGATATCTTGTTTCAGTTGTCACGATTATTAACTGCATAGTAGAAAAGGTTTTTAGGGGTAGGGATTTTGAATCCTGTCCCCTTTTTTTTGCTTGGGACAATCCACCCCAAAAAAGGGATGACGTTTCCCCGTAGCGTAGGACGCCATTCCTGCGAAACACGTTGAAACCTCCAAAATTCCGATAGGGATAGCAGTTATTAACGATGAGTTTCAACCCGGCAATACAAGAATATAAAAAAATATTTGCCTCAACGGGCGATAGGTGATGTGGAAATCGGACTGAAAATTAACTTGCCCAAAAAAGCATGTTCCACTATTCTTGCTGCTAAGTACTAACACCTACTGATAATAATGAATGCCAATTATTGGGAGATATTATGAAAAAGCCTTTGTGGATCGCGATATTTATGGTTGTTACTGCTGGATGGTTGTTAGCCCAACCTTGGATTTATGATTTTGGTAATACAACTGGTAGCTATACAATATCAAGTGTTTCAACTTCATTTCTACCTTCACCTCCCTCTGGGATAGCCAGAGTAAGAATCGGAGAATATGGTGGTGGTTTCTACTTACAAAATCCAGGGCTTCAGTCCTTGGGGGCATCTACGGAATTGAGAATGGTAGCTCCAACTGCAACTAGTGCTAACAAGTTCTCAGTATATAATTATAGTGCAGGGAAGACGTCCTACACTCAATTTGATATCCTTCTTGGCAACGCGAGCGGTGGCAATGCAGATTCGGGCACTTTCTACTTCACTTCGGGTGATGGTTCGATGTATTATGACAATAATGCCTTTAATCAAGCTCATGTATTTTCAGGATTAAAGTGGGTTTATGGTTCATCAGGTAGTGTAACTACAACATACAGAAATGGAAGTGATTGGACATCTTTGGGCACAAATCTTTTTACTCAAGGCAATATATATAAGGTGGAAATATATGGCAACAACTCGATATCATCTTCCACCTATGGGCGTGGTGGCATAATTTATTCGGTTGCTGCCAATAAACAGGATATTTGGGTAAATGGATCGCTTGTAGGAGAAGGGCTAAACAAAGCTGGTTTAGCAGATGATAGCATGATAGACTCTTTTCTGTTTTATAGTTTATCAAGTACGAAAAGTGTGGCTAATTGCTTTCTGGACAATATTATCTATTCCAATTCATTACCAAGTTATCCCACTGAACAGGCTTCTAATATCTCGTTCTTAGACACTCAGACTGACCGGCTTACCTTGCAATGGGAAAATGGAAATGGGTCTAAACGAGTGGTGATGATTAACACTGAAAACAGTTTTGTAACGCCACCTGATGGTAGCGATCCGGATGGTAATTCTGTTTATAACAGTAGGGAACAACAAGTCGTATACAACGGAACTGGCGAATCTGTAACTATAAGCGGATTGAATCCGGATACCGTTTATTGGTTTAAAATCTTTGAAGTTAATGGAACTGGGATCGCAACCCGCTACAATGCAGATATCAGCATTACTAATCCTCTAAGCCAGAAAACTACAGAGGAAACTCTCCCGGTGGAGCTTTCTAACTTCTATGGGGCAGTTAATATCCAAAATGACGTTAATCTTTGTTGGGTAACCCAATCCGAGACAGGTGTGATTGGTTTTTGCGTTTATCGAGGTGATAGCGCAGAATTGGCAGATGCTATTCAGATTAGCCCGTTAATTGCGGGGACTAATACTTCGCAACTGCATTCTTATCTATTCACTGATAGTGAGTTAGTCAATTCCGGGAATTACTATTATTGGCTGCAAATTCAGGAGTTTGATGGCAGTAGCTTTGTTTATGAGCCTATATCTGTTTATTATACTAAGAATGATTTTGTTACTGATGTGCCTGAGATTTACCCGAATACGGGCATAAAAGAGATTTACCCCAATCCATTTAATCCCCAAACAACAATCTGTTACGAGATTGAACAAGCTGCGACAGCTAGTGTTTACATTTACAATCTACGCGGACAGATGGTTAAAAGTTTCAGCAGTAACCACACCATTCCTGGAAGCTACAAAGTTATCTGGAACGGGAAAGATGAAAACTCAAAAGAGTGTGCATCAGGGGTATATCAAGTGCTTATGGTATCTGGTAAATTCAAGAGTGTAAGAAAACTTGTTTTATCCAAATGATAATAACTCCATTAGGGATGTCAGGTTTCGACACGTTGAAGAATAGCAATCGGTTCCGTTTAATCCCGTTTGGGATGCCAGGTTTCGACACGATGAAGCATAGCAATCGGTTCCGTTTAATCCCGTTAGGGATTTTAATTGTAAATATCATATTCGCCAATACCTCGTCCATTGGGGAATAATATCATGTTTCATAATCAAATGTGTGTTTTGTACTATACCATAGCGGTAAAGAGGCTACATTTTAACGGTGTTACCCACAGCGCAGAAATGCTTGCCATCGTAAACCATAAATAGTTAAGAATATTTAACTTGCCAAAATATGCCCCTCCATTAGAGTGGCACTATGAATCTAAGTAATAACCTAATAATATATTTACCGTAATTCAGGGAGGAATTATGAAGAAACTATTTTTCTTAATTACACTCAGCTTGCTGCTGGTCAGCATGGCATGGGGACAAACCTATTTGATCCAAGAAGGATTTGCAACTACAAGTTTGCCGACTGGTTGGTCAGGAGACCTGTATTTTAACGCTAGTGCAAATATTGGCAATTTAACAGGAGCTAATGGTGCAGGATTTAACGCCAACAACAAATACTTGCAGTTACCTGCTCTCAGCAATGTAGGGGTTCTAACTTTTTGGATGAAGGGTTCTGCTGCTACCTCCCAAATAT
>JALNXT010000139.1 GCA_023230245.1 Candidatus Cloacimonadota bacterium | reverse complement strand
AAAAGACTAAGGCTATGCTGGCAAAACGCAAGGGAAGCACATTTATTGGGCATATCCTGGCTGCCTTGTTGGGTATTGTAACCCCATTTTGCTCTTGCTCGGCTGTCCCTTTGTTTATTGGTTTTGTGGAAGCGGGTATTCCCTTGGGAATCACATTCACCTATCTGATTGCTGCTCCAATGGTTAATGAAGTAGCCTTGGGGATGCTGTGGTTATTGTTTGGCTGGAAGATAGCCCTTGTTTATATCATTAGTGGTGAAGTGATCGCCATTGTATCAGGTATAATCTTGGGGCGTATGAAGCTGGAAAGGCATGTAGAGGAAGCTGTGTTCAACATGAAGGTGGGGGTAAACTGTGAATGCGCTCCCAAACAATCGGACCGTGTGTGTGATGCCTGGACTTTCACTTTAGACTTGATCAAGAAAATCTGGATATATGTTGCCATCGGTATTGGTATTGGTGGCCTCATGCATGGTTGGGTGCCTGCAAATGCTTTGGCACAGTATGCCGGCAAAGATAACCCCTTTGCGGTGTTTATTGCAGTGCTTATAGGCATACCTCTTTATTCCAATGCCGCAGGGGTTATTCCCTTGGTGAGCGAACTTACCCGCGCAGGTGTGGCAATGGGAACGGCTCTGGCGTTTATGATGGCGGTTACGGCATTGTCTTTACCGGAGGCTATTCTGCTAAGAAAAGTATTAAAACCCAGACTATTGGCTATCTTTATAGGCATAGTGGGCTTAGGGATCGTGTTTACCGGCTATCTGTTTAACTTGATCATGTAAGCTAAGATATGGAAAGTATATTCAACTCTCTTTACGCGGCTCTGTATGGTAATCTTGCACTTGCTTTGGTTGCCAGTTTCCTGTGGGGAATAGCCAGCGTACTGCTAAGTCCGTGTCATCTTTCCAGTATTCCGCTGGTGGTTTCCATGCTGATGGGTAAGAGGATTCTAAGCGTGAAGCAGACCTTTGTGCTTAGCTCCATATTCTCCATTGGAATCCTGGTAAGCATTGCCATGATTGGCATTGTGACAGCGCTATTAGGCAGGATGCTGGGAGATATGGGCAGCCATGCCAATCTTATCTTTGGCATAGCCTTTGTTATTGGTGGGGTGCTCATTATGGACATCATTCCCCTGGGCAACATCTCTTTCCTATCCAAAGTAAAGCCTGATGGCAGCAAACCGCTTACGGTGTTTATCGTTGGCTTGCTATTCGGGCTGGCGTTGGGTCCCTGTGCTTTTGCCTTTATGGCACCGGTGTTAACGTTGGCTTTCGGATTGGCTGCTACCAACCTGCTGATGCCAATAGCCATTATGCTGCTGTATGGTGTGGGGCATTGCCTGGTGATTGTGGCGGCAGGAACTTCGCTGGGCATGGTGCAAAAACTGCTGAACTGGAACGAAGGTTCAAACACTTTAGTTACAATTAAACGGCTCTGCGCAGTGCTGGTTATTGCTGCCGGAGTATATCTTACATTCAGATAAAGGAGCATCGCATGAACATTAAAGTATTAGGCAGCGGATGCCGCAAATGCAAGAAGCTAGAAGAACACGTGAATAAAGCAATCACCGAAAGCGGCGTTAATGCAACGGTGGAAAAGGTTAGCGACCTGGCTGCCATCATGGCGTATGGCGTGATGATGACTCCCGCCCTGGTGATAGATGAGAAGGTGGTTTCCAGTGGCAAACTGCTTTCTGCGTCGGACATTAAAACTATTATAATCAAAGGAGAATGAAATGATTGAGAACGAATGTTCCTGTTCTTGTGGCTGTGGCTCGGATGAAAGTGGCGATTGCTCCAGCGGTTGCGTGGCCAATTCTGCCCCTACCAAAGTGTATGCCTGTGCGGGAGCCAGCAATGTGGGAGTGATATCCTTCGATCTAACCAAGGCCCTGCACACTGCCAATAAATATGAAATGGGTTGTTCTACCTGTATTGGGGCTGGTGATTGTGGTTGCGGGGGAACGGTTACCCCTGATGGCAAAAAAGACTTGCTGATCGATGGGTGCAAAGTAGCCTGTCTCAAGAAGATGTTCGACAAGAAGGGCATCAGCAATTTCAATCATGTTGTCGTCACCCAGCTTGGGGTGAAGAAAGAAGGCACCTTCGATTATGACCCCAGCCTTATCCAGAAACTTATGGACAAGATAAACGCCAAAGGACTTTAACATGAAGAAATACATAGTCTTAGCCGTTATCCTGCTCTGCGCGCTGCTGGTCTCTGCCCAAAAGGCACCCGGCAAACCCAAAGCCAAGCCAAAGCCTTTGGTTACTTTTGTGGAGCTGGGTTCTGTGAATTGCGTTCCCTGCAAGATGATGAAACCCGTGATGAAGGAAATTGAGGACATCTATGGTGAAAAAGTGGAAGTGATATTCTACGATGTGGGGCAATCCAAGCACAAAGCCATGGGCGACAAATATAAGGTAAGGGTAATCCCCACTCAAGTCTTTTTAGATAAGGACGGCAAAGAGTTCCACCGGCATGAAGGCTTCTATCCCAAAGACGAGATTGTAAAGCTTATTGATAAGCAACTTGGGATAACCAGGAAACCAAGCAAGAAATAGACATTAGCCTCAAAAGGAGACATAATGTCTTCCCAGAAAAGAACTCTGCCGCAAACCCGCTTTCGGCATCGGAGGCATATCAGTTCCGTGGGACACCTTGCTGCTTTCTGTTTTGCTGTTTGTGGTTATCCCCTTAGGCAGAGGCGTAATCACCCGTAGCACTACTATTAAACACAAAGGCGAAACCCACTTCCTTGAATGCTTTATCCCCAAGTTTGGCAATGTTACTATCATTGGGTTGCTGCTAACTCTGATTATCATATTTGCCTTCCAGGGCAAAGCTATCCTGGAAAACCCGGTGCATATCCTGCTGATTGCCATACCTCTCACCATCCGGACTTATCCAAAAACCAATCCAAAAACCAAAAATGTGCTGTTTGGCCCCTTGCTTTACGATGTGTATCATCCATATATCCCCCGTATATCATCCGTATATAATATACGGTTGATATAGGGATGATACATTTGTGATAAATGATGTTAAGCAGGGGAAAAACCGAATCCATCGAAGATTTGACCAAGAGCACAAGTGGCTCAGATTAAGGTTTAATGCAGTATTCAAATTGAAATGTCATAAATCCGTATTGACTGCCACCTAGGCTGTCAATTTCACACGAGGCGGGTGGGATTACGTTTAATTCTTAATTTTAGCCTTATTCTGCTCTTCTAACACAGCGGAAGCCAATGCTGGCAGATTGATTGTTGTTTGGCTCTGCAGAGCTTCTGAAGGAAACGGCACAAGTTTCCAGGGGAGAACTATAGCTGCCCCCTCTAATTACGCAATTGGTGCCAGACCATACCCCATGTGGGTTTGTCTGTGCTTCTTCGGGATATGGGGCAAACAAATCCCAGCACCATTCCCACAGGTTTCCGCTCATGTCGAAGATACCAAGTTCATTGGGTAGCTTTTGCGCCACGGGGTGTACGCTAAAACCGGAATTGAGATCATACCAGAGGACACTGTTATAGTTTATACTATCCGCGCCGCTATATTCGTAGCCTTGCGAAAGCGTTCCCCCCTGGGCGGCAAACATCCATTCCATCTCGGTGGGCAGCCGGTAACCGTTGGCAGCCCAATAACAGCTAACAAAATCATGGTAGTTAGGGTCTTCCTCTCTATCAGATGTATCCTGCCAACCGTAACATGGATCAAGGCCTTCCAGAGCGCTGCGGCGGTTACAATATTCGATTGCCTCCTGCCACGATACGTAATACACGGGATAATTTCCCTTGGCTTGCCAAATTATTAGTGGAGTTGAATGCATCACGTCGATATAATCCGCTTGAGTAACTTCGTGCTTATCCATATAAAAGCTGCTGAGACTTATATCAGAAGTGCCATTATGAAAGCTTCCGCCTTGCACAAATGCCATCTCCGGGGCAATGTAAGAAATAACGCAACTCTGCGTGACATTAGGGCTAGGATTCCAGTTTTGGCGGAAAGCCTTGGCTCTGAGACTAACCGCTCCGCTTTGGGTGATAACGATAGGCTGATGATAAATGGGAGACATGATGTCGGGGTAGTTTCCGCTCAGTATGTAATGAATCTCAGCTTCTGGGTCACTACAGCTAATGGTGAAAGTAGTGCCACTATCGAAGGTTCCGATAGTAGGGGATATTACTGGAGAGGGAACAGTTCTAAGGTAATCGACATGGTAATATCTGCTAACCGTTTGGGATGGCAAATGGTCTGATTTAAAGGCTTTAACCTTTATATTGCCCACATTGGTCATGCTTGGCAGGATGTCCTGGATGCAAAGCGGCGGAGTGTAAAGCTGGGAAGCAGCAGTCGGCTCGGTGCCATTTGTGGTGTAGCGGATTTCAGCATCAGGAATTGAACAGCTAAGCATAATCTCCCTAGCATCCGAATACAGCCCATCATCGGGAGTAACGTAGATAATCATGGGGTCGTTAGGCTTGGTAGTCTTCTCACAAGATACCAAAAAAGTAAGTGCAAGCAGAGTTACACATACTATCGCGATAGACTTCATTCAAGCGCACCGCCTTCAGTTATTTATGGCTGCTGACCACAAATGCAGAACAAACTAAGCCTAGCCCACTGTCAACTCTTTTTTTGTAATGTAGGCATCAAATTACTACTGTCGTTCCCGCGGAGGCGGGAATCCAGCCCATTGAAAGACAATAAATTAAGGCGTTTAAAACTAAAACGAGCAAGCGGATGAACCGGCTGCAAAGAGCTGAACCACTAAGCTGTTTTATAACTTAGGTAACTGTTTGATATGATGTAAGTTGTGAAGGGCTGGATTCCCGCCTCCGCGGGAACGACAGAAAAACAGAGGGATGCGTGGTTAGACTTCTTGTTATAGATGCAGATACTTTTTGCAAGCACAACAGGTCACTATCTGCGAAGCGATAGATTTTCCGCTTGACATTTAAGCTAATCGTTTTAAAGAGATTCGCATGGATGTAAACAAGCATATCAATCCCTATTATTCCCCGGTGCCAGAATTGCTGGAGGCTACAGATTTCT
>JALNXT010000138.1 GCA_023230245.1 Candidatus Cloacimonadota bacterium | reverse complement strand
CGCAATTTGTTCCAGCGTTATAGGCGTTCCCCCGCGCTTAAAAACCACTGAACTACGCAATTCCGCCAGAGATTTATACTCTCCCGGAGTTCGGATCGTTATTTCTTTATCGGCGCTTATCAACGATCCTGCCGGCAGATTCAGGTTACTTGTCTTAATTGCGGATATCACTTTATCCAAAGGGATCTGCAAAGCTTTCACTTTCTGCGGGTCGAGGTTCACATGAATTTCCCGCTCCAAGCCACCGCGCACATTGATGGCAGCAACACCCGGAACTCTTTCCAGACGGTATTCTATCTGATTACTGATCAATTGTCTAAGTTGCAAGGGAGGAAGTTTACTGGTAATCCCCATCTCCAATATAGGCGTAGCAGAGAGATCGAACTTACGCAGCGTTGGTCTTCCTGCGTCATCGGGCAGCGAACCTGCAACTCTATCCAGTCTATCCCGCAAATCGTTTGAGGCAGCATCCAGGTCTGCACCCCAGCTAAAAGCTATGCGTACATTGCTATTCCCTTCGCTGGATTGAGACTCGATAGATTGTACACCCGGAACAGCCGTAACCGCTTCCTCTATAGGACGGGTTATCAGCGTTTCCATCTCTTCGGGGCTGGCATTTCCATAGCTTGTCGATACGCTCAAGGTCGGGTAGGTGATATCCGGCATCAAGTCCACTGGCAATCTGCTTAGCGACACAGCTCCGATGATAACCACAATCAACACGACCATGACCGTGAAGATGGGTCTATCAACCGCTCTTTGTGATAGGCTCATGGTTTTGCTCCGTTATTCCCCTTGCCTATTGCTTCTTTCTCTTTTGGTTTGGGTAGCTTAATCTTGCCCCCGTCCTGAAGCATTTCTTGCCCCAACACAATCACATCGCCTTCCAAAGCCGCATCCAACACTTCTGCAAACTCAGCATCTTTTATACCAATTTCAAGAGGCACAAAGCTTGCCGTCATGCTGCTACTATTCGCGATAAATACGCCTTGCTTGCCATCCCGCTCCACAATCGCAGTTACAGGCACGACCCTGACATTGGCATGCTGTGCATAAACAATCTGCACTCGCACAAACATCCCCGGTTTCAGCAGCCCTTCCCCATTGGGAATATCAATCTCTGCCTTTGCCTGTCGGGAGCTTTCTTGTAAGGTAGGAGCTAAACGCGCCAGTTTACCGGTAAATGTCCGCTCCGGATAGGCATCGCTATTTATCTGCACCACCTGTCCCAGCTTAACCCGCGGATAATCTCGCTCGATAACATCTATTTCAGCAGTTACAATGCTGTTATCGATCAAAGTAAGAATCGGCGTATTGGCAGAAAGCATATTGCCCGCATCCACAAAGCGTTCACCCACTACGCGCGTAGCTGCACCGCCAGTCCAGTTTGCCTTTATTTGAGTATAAGATAATTGAATTTCGGCTGTTTTAACGATGGTCTTCGCCCGTTGCACTTCAGCCACAGACATGTCATACTTAGCTTTCGCAGCAGCCTTTTCTGCATCTGTCTGATCCATAACTGCCTTAGTGGAATAATTCTGCTCGTACAAACTCTTAACGGCTGTCCAATTCGCCTCTGCTGCTTTATACGCCAAGCGGGTTTGTTCAACTTGTGCTTGTGCTAAAGTCAGCTCTGTCTGCGCTTGCTCAAGGCTTTGCTGATAGATATCATCGTCCAACACTGCCAACAACTGCCCGTTGCTAACCTTATCTCCGAGGTTTACCAATAACTTAACCAAGCGTCCTGAAACTTTAGGCGCTACTGAATAGCCGGAACGGGGCTTTAGAGAACCACTGAAATGGCCGATATCCTGCATGGTTTTAACTGCTACCTGTGTCACTTCCACAGCAACTGCGGCACCGGAACGTCCTTGTGTAGGATTTCCCTCTGCTTTGGCATTATTTATCTTCACATAAACTCGCCACCCGATCAGCAGCACCATCACCAGCAGCACTATCCATAGTATTTTCTTCATCTCTTTCCCCTTGCACAGCGCATCTCGCACTGTCTTCTATTGCGTATATCTTCTGCGAGTTTTTATCGTATGCTCACAAAGTTCTGTTTCAAAAACTAATACAATGTTGTCAACTAAAACTATAATGTATCACCCAAAGTTGCAAGCTTCTATCACTTGGACAAATGGGGATAAAGCCTTATGTGGTGCGGAGATATATAGGACTGGCTTCAGACGCTTGCAATAGCGGTTTTGGACGTTTCTGGACGTATTTGTATCACCGATAATTGCAAATTGAGCCGATTTCGGACTGGTTTTGGACTTTTCGGTTTCGCTCCAAAAATAGCGAATTAGAAAAGCCGCAACTGAAGTGACAAAATCCCGATCAGCAAAGCGTCATCACCCTGATCGGCGTCCAATATCTGCACGTCAAAGTCTAAGTTAAATGGTTGCAATACAACGCGACTATTCTTTGGATCGAGGATGATTTTCTTAAGTGTGACACCACCGTCAGCTCGGATCGCACCCACTTTCCCATTAGCATATTCCCAGTCTAAGGTCTGTTCAAGGATCACGACGTCCTCGTGCATGATATTGGGTTCCATGCTGTGTCCATTTACTCTAAATGCCAAGTACTTATCTATGTTCTTAGGGATGAGAGTGCGGGGTAATTCGATGATTTCGCCCAAACTCCGGCAGTCTATGACGTCCTCTCTGGCCCCGGCGGAAATGTCGCCGATAATTGTCATGTTTACAGTGCGAGTGTAATCTATTGTGGGAGATTCGATTAAGCCTGTCTTACTATCGACCACTTTCATTCTCTCGGTCATTCTGTCCTTCATCCAACCATCGAAATCCTGCACAATTTGCATAGGGCCTTCACCAGTCAGCAACCAATTCACATTGATTTTTGCCTTCGATAAAGCGATCAATAAACTGGGTTCTGGAACCCTCACTCCGGTCCGATAACGAGACAAAGTAACAGTTGAGATGCCAAATTTTTCGGCAAACTCATAGTTCTTTAACCTCATTATTTTCATTATCTTTACCAGTCGTTCACCGATATCCTTACTCGCCATAATATCTCCATACGTTAACATTCGCATTGACAATAACCGATTAGCTATCACAATGGCTACGGAACATCTAAATAGTTCCCCATAGTTGTGTCAATGAAATTCTAAAAACAAGGTGTATCTCAATGGCGTTTACGCCGGCAAGATTGGAAGGACTGAAAAACTCGGCGGAAAGATCCGCCGCTTCGCAGAAAGGACTTCACATAATCTTGCAGGCAAGGAACTTAGCACCCTAAATACTACCGTAATGGAGGTAACAATGAGTGCCAAAACGCAGTTTAAAGTCAGTTGCAGAGACTGCCCCGACAAGAATGTCCAAGTGGTTCTATATGACAAACCACTTGGACAAAACAGCCCGAGTCTCTTGCTGCGTATAGCTTCCGACCACAATGCCACTGCACTTTGTAGATTTTTGTCCAAGTGCTCCGAAAAATGTCCAAGTGCTGCCCGATTTTGTCCAAGTGGTTTCAGTATTTGTCCAAGTGGTTTGCCAAATCGAGTGGAGATTTGTCCAAGTGGTTTTTCGGAAAAATGTCCAAGTGGTTTTCTGAAATTGGAAGGTTACGTGATGGAGAAGGAAATTAAGTTAATCTGGCTGCCCCTTGCCAGGGTAGCTGCTCTGTATGGCAAATCGGTTAAGACTATCCGCAGGATGGTCGCAGATGGATCGTTTATCGCAGTTAAGCGCAATGTGGTGAGTGGCAACTACCGCATCAGCAAGTTGTTTATCGCAACCGGACAGGAACTGGTAGATCTGGATCGGGACTACTGCCGCAAGCGTGGCGAGAGTCCAGTCTATCTTGAGAAGGAGAGCATCGTACTCGATGCCTGCCAACCAAGCTGCCTGTTCATTATCGCATATACTAAGGAGAAGAAGGTAGAGCATGGACAAGATTGATAACATCTATGATCGGATCGACCGGGACAACTATGCCAAGAACTATGAGACGTTCATGGCGGCAGTCAGGTCCGGAGCCCAGATCAAGATCATACCTCATGACTCAAAAACTGGAGAATCTATCCAGTTGGATATTGTAAACAAGTTTCCCACTGAGCTATCAGTCCATTCTAAGGAGATAGAGATAGTGCCGGAAGCTATTGTATCAGTCCCTATAGAAGAAGAACCAGAGAAAGCAGTTATCCCCTTCGAAGTGAAACCAGAACCGCTAATAGTCGAGCCTATTATAGAGGATAACGATACTGAGCCAGAACCGGAACTCGATCTTGAACCAGATAGCAAGGAACTGCTCAGTTGTATGATCGAGGCTCAACTGCACTCGCAATTCTGCGAAGCGGTACTGAACCGTCTGGCTGAGACCGAAGCCAAGTTAGACGAGTGGAAGCTGATCACCGATCAATACAATACCGGGCTGCTGGTGCCGGAACTGAAAAAGCTCAAGGGTAAGCGGCAGGAACGCACTTTAAGGTTATGGGTAGAAAAATACATGGATAGCGAGCGGGATATGTTCGCTTTGATCCATAAGGGTAAGAACCAGACTCGAGGCCGCAAGGTTACTTACCTGGAACAGCACTTCCTACTGAAACTGCTTTTATCGCCTCAGAGGATCAAGATCGGCTCAGCCATCGCCACCCTGAAAAGCTATGAAAGACTGGGATCGCTGGAATCGCCAAGTTCAGAACCGACTCTTCGACGCTGGTGTATGGACTGGGAGACAAACAATAAAGCGATCTGGACGCAGGCAAGATTGGGAAGTAAGGCAGTGGCAGAGGAGATCGTTAAAACGATCAAGCGAGACAACGATCTGCTTGAACCTGGTCAGGTCTGGGTAGCAGATGGACATGTTCTCGCCTTCGATATCATCAGTCCCAAGACAGGCAAGCCGCAGCGGATGACCATGATCATGGTTCTGGACTGGGCGAGCCGCTATCCGGTAGGAGCCAGCATCGCCTATACTGAGGATAGCCAGCACATCCAACTGGCCTTCCGTAACGCCTTCCTCAATTATGGAGGAGTGCCCAAGTTCGTCTATCTCGATAACGGCAGAGCATTCAAGAGTAAGCTGTTCAATGAGAAGTGGGCA
>JALNXT010000177.1 GCA_023230245.1 Candidatus Cloacimonadota bacterium | reverse complement strand
GTAGCATATTGTAATAGGTGATATTGAGTAAATCGGCGATACTTCCCTGATGCTCGGTTATCACATACGGGATCTTTGTTAGTTTAGAGATGCAATACACTGCTACGCCATCTGGGAAAGCCCAATTCACATGGATTAAATCGATCGGCACTTGCTTATTTATCTTTCTTACACAATTCAAGGTGAAGATGGCTTCTAAAAAGCCCACAATACAACGCAGATAGTTTTTGGGTAAAAGAGGATACCTGGGATGGTAGATTTCAACGTTTCGATTCCCCAAAGACTCAGTTCGGAAGTAAGGGATTGATATATTAGATTTCCCCCGTTGTTTATTGAGAAAGTAGGGAACAGGAGCAATTACAGTTACCTTAATGTCATGCGGAAGAAACCTAATAATGTCTCTAACAAAAGCACTTCTGTGTTCTTCAACGGGATTGGGGAAACCGTGAGAGTAAATAAGCAAGTTCATCAAGATATCCTAAATCCTATTCTATGCTTTAGCCAGTTAAGGCCAGCAGATGAATAGTTTGCGATCTCTCTAAAATCCTCTCTCTTAGGGCATAGTAACAGTAGCTTCATTTCGGGATGTTTAACGAAATACCAGCTCAGCATAATGATAAACCAAAGGACATAACAGATTGAAGAGGCTATTGACGTACCAAATAGGCCATATTGTGGGACAAGCATATAGTTTAGTGCAAGTTTAAGCAATAGAGGCCCTATCGGTGCCAGCATCGAGATTAAAGGAAATCCCTTACTCCAGATAAATGTGTTAAACAAGGCACCCAGGGTAATCCCAAAAATAGCTGGGATGAGTAATAGAAAAGCCGTATATGCATCTAAGTATCCCACGCCATACAGTGTTCCAATGAACCATCTACCAAATATAGCCATTCCCAAGATTGCGACTATATTTATGATACTTACGATAAGAAAGATTCTCCGCATGATACTCAAAGCTGCAAGTTCGTCGTTCAATGAAGACAACTTAACGAGCAGAACTGCACCTATGGTATTGCACGACATATTGATGATATCCACAAAATTCACGGCTAGTGTATAGACCCCAACCTGTGCGTAAGAACCCAATGCTTTTAAGATTATCAAGTCCATTCGCATAAGTAACATGATCAGGTATTCGGATATAAATGCTCTAATCCCCAGTTTGTATGATAGACCTATAATTCGCTTATTAATGGGTGCCTTTAAAGAAAAAGCATGCTTAAAACGCCACTGAAGTACCAATAGGAAAAACACGAATACCCCTACATTAAGCATGAAGGAATATTCAACTCTTTGTCCTGAAGGCATCAACGAATACAGGGGGATAATTAACAGCATGAAGAAGAAAGTTGGTAAAAACGCCATTATTGAGTACTCTCTTACATAGTTCATGCCGAGTTGGAGAAATTGGGCTCGCATATAAAACTGAAATGATACGATATATATGCCCAAAGCCAACAATAAATAGCGTGGGTAATCTTGATGGAGGAGATTGTAGAAGAAATCACCTGCCAGGAAATACAGTCCGAAAACTAAGCCAAGTCCTACGATAAACGTTAAGAGAGCGACATTGTATAAGTTGTTCAAATGTGCTTTCTTATTTTGTAGCAAATACGGGTAAGACTTGTGGACACCTAAATCCAGAAACATCCATATTATTGAGTTGAGAGTGAAGAGATATACGTATTTGCCTCTAAGCTCTGGCCCAAGATATCTTGCTAAAAACCAATTAGTTACAAACGCAGCTATGATTGTTAAAATCTTACTTATACTTGAAAGCGCGATGTTTTTCTTAAGGTTTATCTGGCTCATAAACTTCTGATGCCACTAGGCAACAATGGTGTTCTTGCATCGTATGTAGCTAAAGATGTTTGTTAGCGGACGCCATACCAAGCTTACAACTATCAGCGTTATGCCTACTAACTGCCCCATGCTAAGCGTCTCTTTTAGAATGAAGAATGCCAGCAGCGTAGCAAGAGCCGGCTTTAGAAAGAAATAAGCCGAGGCTACGCTAGCAGAGATTGCCTTCATCGCGTCAAAATACAACAAATATGCAACTCCGGTAATAAAAAGTCCCAAGTAGCTTACTAAGAGCAGATTACGCATGCTAAAGCTGAAAGCAGCAGGTTTCCCAATGATCAGGTTAATCAGCATCAGGATAATGCCACCAACTAAGAACGATAGTGCATTCGTGAAAACATTGCCATACCTGACAATGGCAGATTTCGTAAGTACAGTCCATAACCCGAAAGTTAGCGAAGCCATAATCGCAAAGATTACCCCCACCGGGAGATTCAGATAAGAACTATTGGCGAAATCCCGCTCACTAAAAACGATTAACAGTAGCCCTAAAAGACCCAAGCCCAAGCTCAATAACTGTATCCGATTCAGCTTCTCTTTTATTAGAACCATGGCAAAACCAGTGACAAAAAGGGGATTCATGCTTACTATCACCGCAGTAAGAGATGCTTTTCCATAGAATATAGACAATTGTAAAAGCAGCATACTAACACATACATTCAGGATTCCCAAACTACCTATGTGTAGTATGCTGCTACGTGATATTTGAAGCTTATCTTTTCTTACTTGCCGTAGAGCGAAAGGTAATAGTATCATACCGCCGATCACAAATCTCCAGGCAGTTAGAGTATAGGGATCTATCCCTATTCCAACCAGCTTTCCTGTGACCTCGAGGGTTGACCATATTATGATCGCAATCAGGCAGAACAGATGGCTTCTTAAGTTCAAACTACTTCATCAGTACCATTTTTTTGGTGCTGCTGTAGCTCCCAGATTTTAAGCGGAAATAATAGATACCACTGGAGACCGAATTACCGTGATTATCTGTACCATTCCAATCTAAAGTTGTTACACCTTGCTTTGCTGTCGGCATATCAAAGCTCTTCACCATCTGTCCTTTTTGGTTATAGATGGTTACTTGCGCAGGAGCAGATTTATCTAATGAGAAGCTAATATTGGTATTAGGATTGAAGGGATTGGGATAATTACCAATCAAATTAGCTCCAACAGGCACGACCACTTCGTCTTCATTGGAAACTGGCGGGGCATTTAAGTCAGCGATACTGCGAGCAGTAATCTGTGCAGTAGATTGGAAATGAGCAATTATTCCCAGAAGGTTGAAATTGCCAGTTGGAATAGGTGTGCTACCATTCATATAATCTGCATCCCAGAAAGCTGTTCTAAAGCTCATCGATCCGGTAGCATCTGATATGCCGTAAGTTGTAGATACGCTGGGAATGAAGTTGCCACTTGGGGCATCAAAATGTACTTGGTTAATGCGAACCAAGCGGGATTGGTACATATAAACGCCGATGTCAGAGTTTAACTGAGCTATCGTAACAGTAGGAATAGGAATAGTATTTCCTGTAGAAGTTGCAGGGCCAGGGTTGGATACAGGAATAAATTCAAGGGTCTCAAAATATGCGGTTAATTTACCTGTGAAACCAGAAATACCATCACCAACATTGTAAGAGTTTGGCACTATTCCGGCTGTGTCATAGATATATATTCCTGCGCCAGCATCCTGAACGTATTTATGGGCACCAACTTTACAGGTTAATATCACAGGATTAGGCAGAAAGTAAACAGCATCACCTGTGGGCATCTGCCTAAGTTCAGTAAGGTCACTTACCACCGTAGCAAAGCTATAAGTTGCAGTTGCAGTTACGCTATTTACCATACCTGTGGCAAAGGCTTTTGCCTTCAGGGTAGTGGTGGTAGCAATATTAATGGGGGTTGTATAAAGAGTTGAAGCATCTGTAGGTTCAGTCCCATTTGTGGTGTAACGAATGCTTGCACCGGGAGTGCTTGTGCTAATCGCTACATTCACTGGTTGGACATAATATCCACCGGCAGGATCGAATACAGGAGTAGCCACCCCACCTTGTAAAGCACCGCTAATGCGGATGTTATCAATACGGTTGTTACCTACATCGGAGCTGCAACCGGTTAATACGATACGAATACCGAAGTTCGCATTATTCGCTGTTCCAGGGACGCTATTAAAATCTACATGTACTATTTGAGCCTCTGTGAAGGTACTGCTGGTATAGCTGGAAATATCAATAGTTTCTTTGGTAAGCCAGGTGCTACCATCAAGAGTATATTGTGCTTCCACAGAGTTGAAACCAGTGCTTGTTTTACGGACAGGGTATGATAATGAGATATTGTCATAACCAACCGTAGAACCCATCATGGTAAAATATGCACCATTATTAACAAGTGATGCTCCACCTCTTGGTGCAAAGGTACCGCCGTTAACTTCGCCATCAATACCATTAATGGTTGTTCCACCAAAGGAAAATGCTTCAGTAAAAGTATATGTAAGATTTGCATTGCCCAAAGTGGCAGGGATCGGCTGCGCCCATGTTTGGTCGGTTGCTGGAGCGCCAGCGTTAAAATTCCAGTAATAAAGAATTGTTTGACCGAAAACAAAG
>JALNXT010000137.1 GCA_023230245.1 Candidatus Cloacimonadota bacterium | reverse complement strand
AATCGGCAAGGTGGAATCCACCAATTTTACCGAGCTGGTATCGCCGGTTAACCTCGATCAAGTGCCGATTATCGACAGAACTTTCGCCGCTTCCTTGGCAGAGAAGAAACTGGGCGAAGATTTTGCCCTTGGCAGCAGGGTTACTTTGGGTTCACCCACCATTCAGATGGTGGATAAACGCCTCTTCTGGGTTATACCGCTGCTGCACAGTGGCTTCTTTAAATGGCTCACCAATATGAAAGATGGCACTCCGGGATATATTAAGGTTTCGGCAACCAATCCTCAGGACATCACCTTTGTGCGTGAGCTAAATGGCAAACCCATCAAGAATATATATCAGAAAAACGCCTGCTTTGGTCAGGATTTGTACCGTCATTTGTATATGAATGGTTTCTCTGGCGTGGGTTTAGCGGGAGACACCTTTGAAATTGACGATAATGGCGAACCGTACTGGACAATTACCACCTTCACCCATAAAATAGGGGTGCAAGGCGCGGAAGCTACCGGTTTGGCGACTGTTCATGCTGGTACTGGCGCTATTAAATACTATCCTCTCATCAATACCCCCGATGGTTTCAGCGATGCCAATATCCCCTCTTGGGTGGATAGAGTGCAGCCTGCCTATTTTGTGATGCCCCAGCTTACCTGGTGGGGTAAATATGTGCGGGGATTCTGGAATACTATGTTTGGCAAACGCGATATGCTGATGGTTACCGAAGGATACAACGTTATCTTTGGGAATGACCAGCGCAGCTATTTCTACACTGGACTGTCCAGCGTGGGTTCGGACGAAAGCACGGTGGGATTCACCCTGATTGATACCAAAAATAAGAGCACACATCTCTACCTCGTTTCCGGTGCCACGGAAACCGCTGCCATGCGCTCTGCCGAAGGTAAGGTGCAAAACTTCAAGTACTATGCCACCTTCCCTATTCTGGTGAATATGAACGGGAAAGCCACCTACTTTATGACCCTGAAAGATAGCGCAGGCTTGGTGAAGATGTTCTGTTTCGTCTCCGTGAAGGATTTCTCGCTGGTGGGCGTGGGCGAAACCGTTAAAGCCGCACGCGATAACTTCCAGATGGCAATGGCGGGCAGCAGAATCGGCACTTTGGAAGAAGGCTCGGTGGAAAAAGAGACGATGGAAGGGACAATCGTGCGTTTCGGTAGCGATATCAAAGACGGACGCACTTTCTACTATTTCAGCTTATCTGAAAAACCCGGCATCATCTATATCGCCACCAGTAACCTTAGCAGCTATCTGCCTCTAACCAGCTCCGGTGATAGGGTTAAGATAGCCTTTATGCGCAATACAGATGCCGAGATAAGCCTCACCGAACTGAAAAACCTAAGTTTGGGTGAAAAGTAATTTGTCATTCCCGCGGAGGCGGGAATCCAGCCCTAAAACAAGCTCTAAAGCAAACAGAAAACGATAAGCAGGATTAAAACTGCAAGCAGGAAAGCGTCGGCAAGCCCGACGCTTTGCTTATGCAGAAAGCTGCGTCTGCCTTTGCTGCGAAATCCCCTCAGTTCCAGTGCAATCGCCGCAGTTGTACTGCCATTGATAATCCCCGCCAAAGCTGCAATAGACATTAGTTTGTAAACACTTAAACGCTGCTTCCAAGGTAGCTTAGCGGGTTCTATGCCCCGCATCCGCAGACTCTGCATAAAGCCCTTTATCTTGGCAGAAAAGCTGGGGATAAGCTGCACTCCATAGGAGAGCATGAAGCTGAACTCTTCGGGTAAACGGATAGCGGCAAAAGCTGCTTGGAAATCGCGGAAACTATTGCGGGATATAGCTTTTGCACAAAGCACCACAGTCGCCAAACGTAGGCTGATCACCGCTGCCCAATATATCCCACCACTGCTGATGCGCATAAAGCCCCAGTGCCACAAAGCCTCTCCCTCGCTACGAAAGATTAGCTGTAATACCGATAAAGACATAATGAATGGCAGGCTGCGCCAGAGGCTCTTTAGGGTTTTGATAAAGCCATAACCCCCTCGAACCGAAGAGTATAAGATACTAAGCCCCAGGATGAAACATAGGCGTGGCAATGCGCCACAGGCAAATACTAAACTACTGAATACCAGGCAAATAAGGATATGATTGAGGGGATGCAAGCGCGTTTTAAGCACGGGGAAGCTCTCTTACCCTGCCGTGATTTAGCTCCAGCACCGTGTCAAAATAGCTTTCCTTGCCTGCCAGTTCGTGGGCTACGATTAGCATTCCGGGCTGCGCTTGCATCTTTTGGGAGAGAAGCTGGAACAGCCTATCAATGGCGTCACTATCCAACGAGGCGAAAGGCTCGTCCAACACCCAGAACTTACTTAGCAAATAGGGCAATATGCGCTGCGCATCCTGCTTTTGCTCGCCGGTGGAGCGTTCACTGAACAGCTTGTCGCTATCTTCAGTGTAGTCCGGCAAAGAGGGGATTGCTATCTGCCACATTTGCCAATCCTGCTGCTGGCTGATGCCCAACAGGTTATCTTGCGTGGGTTGGCTTTGGTAAAAGAGATGCTGAAACAGCCCTACATGCAGCTTCTGTACAGGGTTTCCTGCAAGGATTACAGAGCCACTTTGCGGGCTTAAGATACCCATAATCAGCTTCAATAAAGTGCTTTTGCCACAGCCATTCTCTCCGGTTAACAGCACATTCTGCTGTGGCTCGATATGCAGGTTTAGCTCTGTGAACAGCGGTGGCTTGCCTTCGTAGCCAAAGTTTAGGTGATCAAGACGGATCATGATAAGTTAATCACCCTATCCGCCATGGCGATAAGCTGTGGATTATGCTCGGCGATCAGCATGATAGCTCCCTGCTCTTTAAGCTCATTTAGCCAGTTACAGAGCAAGATCAAGGAGTTGCCGGATAAGCCGCTTGCCGGTTCATCCAAAAGATATAGAGAGGGATTAAGTGCTTTGCCGATAGCACAGAGCAACAGGCGTTTCTGTCCCCCGCTAAGCGACAATGGCGAGCTTTGCAGATAGTCTGATAGACCAAAGTAAGCAGCAGCATTGCTTATCCTGTCTTTTATCTCTTGGGGGGCGATGCCTTTATTCTCCAAAGCAAATGCCAGTTCCGCTTCACAAGTGGGGAAGAAGAATTGGCTATCTGCATCGCTGCCAGCATGCCAGAGATAGTGGAACTTTTCGTTTAGTGCCACTTTGCGTAAATCTGTTCCCTGGTATTGTATTTCGCCGCTTACGGTAGCGGTGATATGCTCTGGGATAACTCCGCTAATGGCAGATAGCAAGGTGCTTTTCCCGCAGCCGTTAGCGCCGGTGAGCACGCAAATAGTCCCTGGTTCAAGCTGAAGGCAGAGGGCGTTTATTACGCTTAACTCTGGGTAGCTGACGCTTAGCTTATTTAGAATCAGCATCAATTAAGCTCGAAGTATAAGGCTCCTTCAAACACCTGTGGCTCTGCTAAAGCATCGGCAAAGCCTATTCGCAATACTTCGTCAGCTTTATGGATAGTAAACTCCAGCTCCGGGCTAACCTCCCAGCTTAGTAACTTATGCATGTTTATCAAGCTGTTTATGCAGCTTTGCTCTATGATAGCGGTATCATCGCATTGCAGGTAGGTGATGTCTTTCACCCACATCCCGCCTGGTATTTGGGGGCTTTTCAGGTTGTAAGTGCCATCCTTGGTTTTTTCCAGCACGGCTCCTTCCAGGTGAAAGGGGAAATCCAGGTTTTGTTTGAGATCATCGCGGCTGCACAAGATCACCTTGTGGGTATCGGTTTTACTCATAGCAGGCAGAAAGTCCCTGAAATAATAGCCTTCAATATCTACAAACGGCTTAAGCTCTGTCTGTAGTTTCTGTGTGGCAAGAAAGGTCTTCATCAGCATAAACTTAGTGGGGCGTGGCATGGGCACAAAGTTCTCCAGCACAATGCGTTTAAGGTTACTTATCCATAGCATTTCACGCAAGCTGGGGAATATCAAGCGTAAAGAATTATCTTCAAAGGGCACTCCATCCTGAGCCACCACAATCCAGCTTTCAATAGCTTCAAACTCTGCACGGCTAAGGCTTACCAGATAGCGGTCGTCGGATTCGAAACGGATATTGTTATACTCGCCAAAGCTTTGTCGCTTCAGCCAAAGATCGAAGCGGAAACCCTGCCAGTTATTCAGCCGGACAATCCCGTCTTTCTCGCGGCTGGTCTTTAGCTCTTGCCTATCCAGTTTATACAAATCGGCATTGTCAAATTGCTTGCTAATCCCGCGGTAGTCTATAATCTCCAAAGCATTCACGCTAACCGTGGCGATGCTTAAGATAAACATAAGTATCCAGATTCTTGTCATTTTATTATCCTTGCCTTTTCCAAAGCTTTGTAGGTTCCGTATGCCAAATAGCCTCCCATAATGCCGGAAGCAGTCGCGAAAGCTACGTTTATCCCCACCATTACGGCAGGGAGTTTAAAGAATATCACGGCAGTAGTTAGCGAACCCGTTAAGTTTGCCACCACCCCTAAACTTAAGTGAGTAATCAGCTTTTGGCGGTGCTTAATCAGGTAGAACACGATATCTGCCAAAATGCCCGGCAAGCTGTAACTAATCAGCGAAAAGGCGCCTTGTTTACCCGCCATGCCCACTAAGAGCACCAATACTGCCTGCAGCACACCAAACACCGTGCCTGTGTAACGTTTATTCACGATAGTAACGGCAAGCACCAGCCACATCATATAGAAGCCGCCGGCAAGTGAGCCACCGGGTATGCCGAGCGGAGTGGAGATAAACTTCGAGATAGGGCCTACAATCGGCTTCACGGCAATACCTAAAGCTGCGACGGAGGCAATGATGATCAAATCTGCTACGCTAAACTTCTTCATTACGTTCATAATATTATATCAACTTCTTTAGTTCATCCGTGGCGGGTATAAACTGAATAAGCTGCACACCTGCCTCTTTGAAAAGCTGTTCACCCAGGGCATCGGGATATGTTTCGCTTACAAACACCATCTTGATCTCGGCATTGATAATCAAACGGGCACAGATACTACAGGGCTGATGCGTGCAATACAGCGATGCACCGCGGGTGGAAGAACCATTTATCGCAGCCTGGATGATGGCATTCTGTTCGGCGTGCACGCCTCTGCAGAGCTCATGTTTTTGCCCTGATGGCACCTTC
>JALNXT010000136.1 GCA_023230245.1 Candidatus Cloacimonadota bacterium | reverse complement strand
TTCGTGATGCGGAAACACCAGATCAATTCCCCCACCATGAATATCAAAGGTCTCGCCTAGATACTTCTGACTCATCACTACACATTCTGTATGCCAGCCAGGGCGTCCCTCTCCCCATGGGCTTTGCCACACAGGTTCGCCGGGTTTGCTTTTCTTCCACAGCGTAAAATCGGTTGGGTTTCGTTTGAATAGATTCTCTGCCACTCTTGCCCCAGTCTGCTGCTCTTCCGTCTTCTTTCCAGATAGTGAACCGTAACTTGCCAGGCTGACTGTATCAAAATACACATCACCATTGGATTCATAGGCAAAACCCTTGCTAACTAAGGTTTGAATGGTGCTAATGATATCGTCCATTACATGCGTGGCAAGTGGCTGCACAGTAGGCAGTTTGATACCTAAGGCGGCACAATCCTGATGGAAGGCAAGTGTGTATTTGGCAGCTACCTCAGAGAAACTGATACCTTCATCTACAGATTGCGTTATGATCTTATCATCGATATCGGTGATGTTTTGTACATAGGTAACTTCCATGCCCCGATACTCAAAATAACGGTACACAACGTCGAAGAATACAAATGCACGCGCATTGCCTATGTGGAAATAGTTGTAAACGGTGGGACCGCAGGCATAAATGCTTACCTTGCCTGCCTTTAAAGGAATGAACTCTTCTTTTTTACGGGTTTTAGTGTTGTATAAAATCAAGGATAGCTCCTATTTGAAGATTACTAATTTCTCGGTCTTTTCTACGCTTTTGCCAGCACTGGATTGTGCTTTCACTTTTACAAAATACGTGTTGTTTGCCAGTTGGGCTCCCTTATCATCCCTACCATTAAAGGAGATACTGTTAAAGCCTTGCTTGCCAAGTGCCTGGATATTACGTATACGCTTACCACGGATGGTGTAGATGCCGATATTAACATCTGTAGAGGCAGATAACATAAAGGTAATAAAACCATCTTTACTAATTGGGTTAGGATAGATTAGCAGCCTTTCAATACTTAGCGCTGAGGATTGTTTTGCGATAAAAGTGGTGGTCGTTACCGATGGGTTATTAAAGTTATCGAAGGCTATTACTTGCAGTGTGTGAGCTCCTTCACTTAAGCCCTCCATCTGATAAACTAAAGTTCCGCTATCGAACGAGCCTTTATCATAATCAAAATATGGGGTGATCGGGATGGGTTGCAAAGAGTTATCTAACACCAGTAAAATGCTGTGACCGTTTGCATCCGTTATATTCACGCCATGGGGATCTGATATCTTGGCATATAGGGTGGGAGAAGTGTTGACCGTATCTCCGGAGCGGAAGTCGTATGAACCCAAGTACATCTTTATGGTGGGGCCATCGTTATCATCATCGCTCCCGGCTACAGGCTGATCGCTTAACTTGATGTCTTTCCGAGAGTTGCTATAGTCTTTTTTATTAGCCTCATCCCAGAAATAAGACACTACAAGCCCCGTATTCCCATTCACAACATCGTCTGGAACGACGAATCCCGCCTGATAAGCGGATGATGTAGCGGTAGAACTACCTCTGAATAGCTGTGTCCCTCGATGGCTAACTCTTATATTCCCCAATTTATACGAGTTCTGGCTGTTATAAGCTCTCAATTGAACATCACCACTTAGCTGTTGCCCGCTAAAGCTACCTTCCACTATGGCGGTATCTCTGGAATGGAGTGTTGTTCCCCTTGAGCTTTGTGCGCTCACTTGCATAGTGGTATCTCGCTCGGGAGGCACAACTCTAAGAACGGGATCTCCCATTAAAGTATAAGATGCATTATTGGAAGCGTTCTGAAAACGTAATTTGGAAGCAAGAACTGAAGCCCCAAGCGAAAGGCGCCTATTGGCTATACCTTCTAACAGCCACAATAACAGTGGCTGGTTGCTGCCTGGAAAACTAACTCGTGAAGCTCCAAAGGAAGCAATTGCTCCGATATTGTTCATCAACACTAGTTTCTCTCCAAGGCTATCATATCCCCAATAATCGAAATGGGATACCTTGCAGGAAGAAGCAATAAAGAAAGGTAGTTTCCCAGTATTGGCGAACCTGCCCATATCAACTGCCCCATTCAAAAAGTCCTCGGCACCCAGTGCATCATAGGCTCCATGGCCTATATAGCACCAAAGCAGCCTTCCCTCATTGATGGCCGCAAACATGTCATTTCTAACCCGGGGTTTGTTTTGGAACTCATCATACTCGTATTCCCAAGCAAATATCTTATCCACCAAGATACTGCCATCAACAGTGTTACCCGCATCCTCGGTTTGTTGGGTGTGTATATCTTCTCCAGTATATGGGCCATTATTGAGATCATCCCCTATGAATACCATAGAGTTTCTCCACCATCCAGGCGTTGGTGATTCGGTATAATTTGTGAAGTTCTGAAGCATGATATCAAGCTCAGCGTTGCTACGAACGGGATATCTACCAATTGCCAATTCGGGATAGTTACTTGCGTTTATCATGGCATAAAAATCATCTGAAGCGATACCTAAAGAGACGGTGTAAGCGATTTCATCAGACTGAAACACCATCAGCTTATTCTTTGCCGATGAAGAGCCTGAGTAGTTTCGCCAGTCTATTGTTCCTATCCCGATGAGAGTGACCGAGCTCAATTTGGGGGCGGGAAGATTGTAGTAATAGTACCTTATCGCTTGCCTGATTGCCACGGGATCAGGATGTCCTCCACTGAATTGGTTAAATATATCATCTTGCAATACTACCCTGCTGCGAATGCCATAAGTATTCCAATATTTTTGAACGAGTGTTTCTGCTTTTGCCTTAAATTCGGCTGTCGTAATTATCACATTATCGGCTTGGGAAGTATCATTAGTTAAATCTACTGGGTCGGCCAACTCAATTTTAACCGGAGCGTATGCTTCGTTTGAGTTTAGCAAAAGATACCGCGTTGAGGATGTTCCTGTAGAGACAAAATACGAATATTGCAGAGGTATTTGCTGCACATCATAGATACTATTTGCCCTGAATATCATCAGATCGGTAAGTGTTCCAGTGAGGTTATAGCGATAACTACTGGGCACTCCTGTCTGCTGATGCCAGGCAAGTTTTTGTGCATTAGCTTTGTACAAATTCTGCCGGTAGGACACACGATACCAATCAAAATACAGGTTATCGGTAGCACCCCTAAACACATTTAATTTAATTGAATTAGCGCCATTAACAAAGCCTTTATGGCTTCTGTTGAAAAGGTAAGCAGAATCGCCTGACCAGGTAAAATCTGTAGTACCAGTTGCGGTGTTTTTTATTAGCACTCCATTAACATCAACACTAATGCGGTGAGTATTACTCACATCTTCTTGATATATTTTCAAACTAAGGCTCTGCGTTCCCGAAGTATCAACATCTGCAAGGTTTATCTGGAAAGGATAAGACAAGGTGCTGTTCCCAAAAAGCCTATTGCTATACCAGGTGAAGCCATCTTCTTCGCGCCTATGGATCTCGCTCTCTACGTGTTTAAATGCAGGGGTATTGTTCAAAGCTTCTGTGTAAGTCGTTTCGGCATTGCTCATCGTTATCCGTAGCGGTGCGCCATTAAAATTATTCCCGAAACTAAGCCAAAATACCTGATTCTGTGAGTATGGATTCATATACAAAGGGTCACGCTGAACGTTGCTATTGATGCCATCTCCATCGCGAGAGCTTCCGTAAAACAAGATATAATCATTAGCTCCAAATACTCCACTGGCTTCATTTGATATTTGGATAGGAATCTCTTTAAACTCTGGGCCTGGCTGCGCTACCGTACGCGATATTACCTTGCCAGAGGTGCTAAACATGCGAAACATGCGGGGATCAATATCTTGAAGCGGAAAAGCACTTAGCTGAGAGTAATTCAATCTGTGTATGCCATCGCGATTGGTCTCTATTCTCATCCAATAACCGCTAAGACCGAAATCTGCGTAGTTGACTTGCGCTCTTGTGTCGTTTCTCCAGAATTTCGCCTGCTCTGCATTCACGAGTTGACTAAGCATCACATCTGTTATGGCATCGCTAGCTATGTTAGCCCGATACTTCATATCCCCTTGAAGGGTTATTTTAATTAACAACCTTCTGTAAACGCTTAGCTCCATTTGTCCGTCATACACAAATGGTTTTATTGTGAAATCAACCAAGCTATAGCCCCGAAAGCTTACAGGGCTAACACTAAGCAGCTCAGATCTTGTATCTGCATACTTAGCCAAGTCAATGAGATAGGTATAATCTGACATGCCATCTTTCATCGTAACGGTTGGCACTGGCATTAGCTTAGAACTGAGCGTCACAATTGTTTTGTCACTTTCAAGAATACTGAAATCTAAATCTCCGGCAGGGGGCATGCCAATCTTAAAAATGTCCAATGGCAACAAGGGTGCGCCGGATATTGTGCCAAAATCCATTCCTGCCGCAACTATATTGCTGAATTCACCCGTTTCTTCCACCTTCCAGTCATCTATAGTGTATTCCACCAGAATTTCTGAGCCGCGGGTGCTAATTAGCGTAACTTTGCCAAACAGCAAGTTACTTGCGATCATCGCAATAAGTAAAACTATAGGTCTTTTCACTTTATTTAGCCTTAAATAGTCTTTCCAGAGCGTAGATAAGCAGATAGAACAGGGCCATAAAGATGAATATCCCCAGCATACCCTGAGCCATTATCCAGAAAGAATACTTTACATTGAAAAGGGTGGACAAAATTATCTGATACATTTTAACCTCGATATCATATATGGTAAGAACGGTTCGCCTTAATCATCATCGCCCGATATAGCTGTTCGCAAAGAATCAAGCGCGCCATACGGTGGGTAAAGGTAAGCCGGGAAAGCGCTATGCAAGCATCAGCACGGGTTTTCAGTGCCTGGTCGACACCATAAACCCCACCGATCACGAACACAACATGCTTCGTCTCTAATATACTAATCAGAAAGTCGGCAAACTCAAGTGAGGTTTTCTCCGTCCCACGTTCGTCTAATAGAACCACATAATCATCTGGTTCAAGACGTTTTAATATTGTTTGCGCTTCGCGATCCTTCACACTCTCCGTGTTTCCTGCTATTTTTATACTCATATCAGGAATCTCAATAACATTCACAGTAACGAAAGCAGAAAGCCTTTTGAGGTATTCTGCTATGCCTTCGTTTAGCCATGCATCCTTGGTTTTT
>JALNXT010000135.1 GCA_023230245.1 Candidatus Cloacimonadota bacterium | reverse complement strand
TGTAGCTCGTACAGCAGTTCAAATTGCAGATGAATATAATCGAGAATTGTCAACTCCTCAGGGCGGCTTAATTGCATACTATAAATTCAACGAAATCGCGCCTAGCCAGACTGCAACCGATGAAACAGGAAGTTTTAATGGTGCGCTATTACCCAGCGGTTATGCTAATGGTCCTCAGTGGAGTGACGGGCCTGATATTTCCCTGCCCGTGGAACTCAGCTCTTTCAGTGCTGCTTTAACAGCCGAGAACTATGTTACCTTGAAATGGGTAACCCAATCTGAAACAGGATTAGTAGGTTATCGCATGTATCGTAACGGTACCCTTGATCAAGCTACTGCTATATCAATTACCTCCAATATAATCGACGCAACCAATACAAGTACCACACAGATATACAATCTTACTGATACCGAAGTAACGATTGGCGATACTTATTACTATTGGCTAGAAAGCATCGATATGGATCACACCACTTTCTACGGACCTGTCAGTGTATATCTTTCAGGCACTGTAGTTCCAGTTCTTCCGGAACTAACAACCATGAACAACGCCTACCCCAACCCCTTCAAAGCGAATAACAACACAAACATTGAAGTGACTGTTAAAGCTGGAGAAAAGGGTAATGTAACGATCTATAACATCCTTGGACAAGCAGTTAAAACCTTCCCAGTAAATGAAGGGATAAACTCTCTTAACTGGAATGGTAACGACAGCAAGGGTAATGCATGTGGCAACGGAATCTATTTCTACAAGCTTGCTACCCCTTCGATGAATATCACCAAAAAGATGGTTATCATAAAATAGTTTACAGGTTAACAAGTGATATGGAAGCCTTGGCCTGATCTCCATGGCTTCCTTTTTGATGAGCGTGAGTTTTAAGTTTTCCTGTGTTATATTTCGAGTTGTTGCCCCAGTTAATACTCAATGTGGAATGATCTTCTAAAATAGTAGCAAGAACTTTAGCGAATCATTATATACTTACTCAAAGATCATTCGAGTAGAAGCTTAAGAATATTCTTTCCAATATATAGAACTTGCTTTTAGGGTCGCATTAGCTATTTTGTATAGGGTGCAATTCATCGCATAGCGTTTTTCATAGATAGGAGTGGCGGAAATGTAGAACGCCACATTGTGCTAACCAATCAGATTCCTTTAAGGAGGGAACCATGAAGTTCAAAGTACTTTACATTGCTGCCTTTATTTTGGTTTGTTTAGTAGGTGGTTTATTTGGTCAAAACAATGCCCTGACGTTTGATGGAGTGAATGATTGTGTTGCCATTGGCAACCTAAATACTCCAACTCCACAAATTTCAACGCAATTCACCATGGAAGCTTGGATGAAGCCTACTGACGTAGCCATTGCCGCCTCTGGGAATGCTAGAACATACGGAAGAACCATATTCGCTTCTACAGCAGGTACTGCTAAAGCTCTCTGGGTAACACAGCGTGGAACTGAAATTATAGTTCGCTCATTTAGCGATAATACTGCAGTAATTACGACGACAAACTTGAGTTTACAAGCAGGCACCTGGTATCACGTTGCCGTTTCGGTAACCAGACCTGGTGACGTAAAGCTGTATGTGAATGGGACACCCGTCGTAAACTATACCGGCACCGGAAAGACAGGAACCCAAGCAACAACATGGGGTAGCATCTTAACCATTGGAGATCTAAGACCTGGCTTTGGTGGTGGTTTCTATGGCACGATCGATGAAGTGCGCGTATGGAATTATGTCCGTACGGCGGCAGAAATCTCAGCAAACTATGACAAAACAGGTCTTGCACCTGCTGTCGGGTTGGTAGGTAATTGGAAACTGGATGAAAACACGGGAAGTACAGCCTATGACAGCGTTTCTCCCGCCCATAATGGCACAGCCCAAAACGGCTCTGTCGCCAATCCTTCTCCTGCATGGGCACCCGGCAAGACATTAGATGATATTTCTCTGCCGGTTGAGCTTTCCTCTTTCACTGCAACACTTACAGCAGAAAACTATGTAACCGTGAAATGGATAACTCAATCTGAAACTGGCGTAAGTGGATATTACCTTTACCGTTCTTTGGGTAGTGAGTGGACAAATGCCGTACAGATTTGCGAAATGATTAATGCTACCAATACAGCGATGCAGCAAGTTTATCAATATACCGATAACGAACTGGCAGAAGACGGCACCTATTACTATTGGCTACAAGTTCAGGATTTGGATGGCACAACTGTCAGCCATGGCCCCACCTCTGTATATTACAGCAGCACAGGTGAAGCCCCCCAAGTTCCAGGGATAGTAGCTGTATCAGGGATAAAATCTATCTATCCTAACCCTATCACCCCTTATTCTGTAATCAGCTACACCCTTACCAAAGCTGCCGATGTGAAGTTCAAGATATTCAATTCCCGCGGACAGATGGTGAATAGCTTTGTCGAAGGCTTTAAGAATGATGGTAGTTACAACTCTAGATGGGATGGCAAAGACAGCAGTGGTAACAACTGCCCCACCGGCATCTATTATATTAAGATGCAGGCTGGGTGGGAAAACTCCATGCGTAAAGTGGTGATTATTAAGTAGATTAAAAGGTTAACAAGTGATATAGAAGCCCCGGACTTTTGTTCGGGGCTTTCTTTTTTAGTGAATAAAAGATGTAAGGAATGCTTATTATCCCTGCTGCTTTATCGCTATCAACTCCCACCCATCTCCCTCTTTTGGGGATCAAGGTGGAGCTTGCTATGAAATTTGGAAACTGAAACTGCTTTGAGGTAAAGCGAGCGATAGAATTGCCAGCAATACCCCAAACAAGGCAACTGAGCCAATGATAGCTCTTTACCAAGATGGCGTTTTGTGAGCCCTTAGCAAATTTCAATCCAGATAGAAGTATTTCTTGACAAAATAAGCACTCCGATTAGATTACAAATCGTAATGGAAATGCATAAGATTAGAGCAGAAAACCTCGTTAAGATATACGGGAAACGCACCGTGGTGAACGATCTTTCTATGGAAATGAGCCAGGGTGAGGTGGTAGGAATTCTTGGCCCCAATGGGGCAGGAAAGACCACTACTTTTTATATGATTATAGGTTTAGCCAAGCCTAACAGAGGAAAAGTATTTTTTGACACTACCGATATATCTCACAAGCCCATGTATAAACGTGCTCGTCTCGGCTTAGGTTATCTCGCGCAAGCCCCTTCCATTTTTGCCAAGCTGAGTGTGGAAGATAACATCATGGCTATCCTACAAACCCTTAAACTGTCTCGCAAGGAGCAGAAAACGAGGCTGGAAGAATCTCTGGAAGAGCTGAACCTGACTCACGTTGCCAAACAAAAAGCATATACTTTGTCTGGTGGAGAACGCCGTAAATTAGAGATTACCAGAGCCTTGGTAACCAAGCCTACTTTTATCTTTATGGACGAGCCTTTCGCCGGGGTAGATCCCATCGCGGTGTCTGACATTCAGGATATCATTGGCAAACTACGGGATAAAAACATTGGCATTATGATTACCGACCATAATGCGATTGAGACTTTGAAAATAGTGAATCGCGCTTATATTATATATGAAGGTAAAATCATTGTATCGGGCACTTCAATGGAGCTGATTAACGATGAGAAAGTCAGGGAGTTTTACTTGGGAGATAGATTTATGGCAAGCCCCTTCGAGCAGAAGCTATGAGTCCAATGGATCAGTTCCTTTCCCTAAGACAAAAACAAGAGTTGGCTCTAAAGCCCAAGATGCTGCAATCCCTAAAGATGCTTGCCCTTCCTATCTTGGAACTTGAGAGCTATATAAAACAGGAACTGGTAAACAATCCCCTTCTTGAGTTAAGAGAAGAAAAAGACGAAGATGATATAGATGAGAGTAACTTTGAACAACCCTCCCCTGAGAGTAATGCCACCCTGGAAGATGGAACTGATCCAGAAAACCACTGTGAAAACATTGCTGAGGCACGTGAATTAACTGAAATACTGGATAATTGGAATGACTATCACTCCGGCTACGAAGCATGGCATGGCGATAGCGAAACTGAACATACAGAATCCCTGATTCGTTACGAAGAAAACACGAAAGAAAAGTTTTTGGAACAGCTTTTTCCCCTTAACCTGCCAGATAACGAGATAGATTTTGTGACGGATTTGATTGATTCCTGCGATATCTACGGATTTCTTCCCAAAGGCTTTAATGTCCAAAACATGGGAAGGAAATATCATATCGCAGCAACCCGTTCCGAAGAGCTACATCAGATGGTTATGAGCTTAAGTCCACAGGGAATAAGTGCCCGTGACCTTACCGAGTGCCTGATGGCACAGCTTACTGAAGAACAGATAGAGAATAGGATAATCTGTAGTTTAGTGAGCGATCAGTTTGATAACCTTATTCATAGACGATATCAGAAAATAGCCTCTGTTTTAGGCGTTTCAGAAGATACCATCATGGCTGCGAAAGAACAAATCTCCAAGCTGGATCCTAAGCCTGGGTTGCGTATCCTAGTCTCAAGTGCAGCTTATGTGTTTCCGGATGTAACCTTGAAATTCATCGATAATGAATATGTGGTGATCATCAACGATCAGATTACTCCCAATATTATCATCAGTCCCCGGTATCGAAAGATGATTAACAGAGGATATTTTGACAAAGAGGCGATGCAGTTTGTGCGGGAAAGGATTAACTCTGCCAAGTTTCTCATCAAGTCTATATTTATGAGGATGCGAACCTTGGAAAGGGTGTCTTTGTCCATAATTAAACACCAATATGATTTCTTTTATTTAGGCAGCGGGCAGATGCAGCCTCTCACTTATTCCGTGATAGCACAGGATTTGGGAGTAAGCGAATCTACGATCAGCAGAGTGGTAAAACATAAATATGCTGAAACTCCCTATGGAATATATGCCTTTAAGGATTTCTTTACCTCTACAGCGGGATTAGATGATGATTACCAAACCATCTCACGACAAAGAGTGAAATCGAAAATCATTCGCATCATTGAGCTGGAAAATAAGAAGAAACCCTTAAGTGACCAGGATCTGGTTGACAAGCTTAAAGATGAGGGATTGAATATCTCCAGACGGATTATTACTAAATACCGAGATGAACTGGGTATTCTTAACAGCCATCTCAGGAGATCATAAATGCAAGATACGACTGTAATTATCATTGGTGGAGGTCCCGGTGGATATGAAACCGCCATCAGGCTT
>JALNXT010000134.1 GCA_023230245.1 Candidatus Cloacimonadota bacterium | reverse complement strand
CCAATAAGGACATGCTCAAAACCCTGGATGATATCTCCCTCGCCAAGGTCGCCTGCGAAAAGAAAGTGGTGGATAACATCTCCATCACCCCAAAAATCGAAGAACTCATTGGGATCTCCGTTCCGCCATCTCCCGGAATGCCTGCGTCCTCGCTGGCAAGGTCTGCCGATGTCCCCATCGGTTCCCAAAACAAGGAGGCTTAAATGATCTCCGCCATCTTGCAAATCCTTGCCCTTATCCTCCTTGCCTTTGCCCTCCGCAGGGCAACGAAACAGGATCGCATCAGCGAGCTGGCTCTAAGGGATCATATCCGCTGCGAAGTCAAAAACGCTGCTAAAGTCGTAATTTCGGAAGTCAACAGCCTGCGGGCAATAGGTTTAGATAATCTAAATGCGTTTGATAGGCTGTTAAAAGAAGCTGTAATCCTAAACTCAGATGTAAAATCTACTGCCGAGAACATCTACCTCTCAATCCTTGATCCCCTGGGTTTCAAGCATGAGATAATGATGCACTCTACCAACCAGGCAAATGCTGTCATAGACAAGCTCTCAGAGCAAATAAATAACACCCACAAGGAGGTCGAGTTCTCCTATGATTCGCTCAGCTCTTCGCTCATCACCATTGCCGAGAAGCAGCTCCCGGATATCATTGTAAAGCTCAGCACTCTCGAATCTCCCCTTGCCGAGCTTATAAAAGCTCAAGCTGCCAATACCGTAAAAGATGGTGAGGCTCGGCGCACCCTCTACAAGCGCATCAAAGATCGGGATTCCGCCATCGTCAATATGCAAAAGGCTATAGAAGAACTCGGCAGGCAGAAAAAGGATTATGAAGAAACCATCGCATCCATGAAGCATACTGCCTCTTCCTACCTCGCCGATCTGGTGCAAGAGATCACCTTCATTCGCTCCTGGATGCAGGTAAAGGGTATGCCTGTAACTGCCTTGGATAAAGCCATCGCTCAAGAGTTCAAAGGTGAATCCCCTTCCGAAATATACCATCGTATCCAAAACGAAAAAAAACTAACCGCAACCCTCAATGATCCTGCAAAGGCAACCCTCAATGAAGCTGCTAATACAACCCTCAACGAGGCTGCCAATGCCTAATCTACAATGGGAATATCGGGGGGCGAAAGCCCCCTTTTCCGCATCAGCCCGTACAGGCGGACGCCGTTCCGCCATATCCTTATCACCCGTCATTCCAGCGTCGGGGTACCCGAACACCAACTTCTCGGTGGGTGGGGTGATTAAGTCTGGTATCCAGAAAAGGAGTACATTATGAATTGCCCCAAGTGCAAATGCCAAACCAAGGTGCTAAAAACCCACCGCTTGCAGTCCTCCACCTTTCGTATTAGAAAATGCCCAAACTGTGGCCGCACCTATTATACATCAGAGTATTTTATAGACCCAGAAAAGGTTCAAAATGCAGCTAACAAGTCTTCTTAAATACCGCAAACTCGCTTCCGCCTCCCGGGAATACCTCCTCTCCCTGCTGATCCGACGCTATCTCTCCGGAAAACTTACCCAAACCGAGCTGGAAAACGAGCTTGAACGCCTTTACTCCCGTACAGGCGGACGCCGTTCCGCCATAGATTCCGAATCCCCAGTCACCGGCTCCGATCCTGTATATCTGCAAGTCCTCTCTCTCATCACCGATAAATACCCCGTCCGTGGCGAACTCCGCCCCGATCAAGCCGAAAGCTACGCCAATACTGTCTCCGCCCGCGCTGTAACTCAGGAACGCCTCAGCGAATACGCATCTCGCTCCGTCCAAATGGTCAAAGTGATCGCCTACATGGATGATGCCACCACAGATATCTGCCGCATGATGCACGGTCGCACCTTTCAGCTTGAGGCAGCTTCGTCTCGCGCCGATGCCCAGGAAACTCTTGTTCAAAACGCCACCTTCTGGAGTGGCAATGATAACTTTTCCCAAAGCCCCACCTCCGATATGGAGCCTTGGCTCCCGCCCTACCATTACAACTGCCGCACCCGCATCGTTCCCTATATAGAGCCTGCCAATCCCTACGACGCAGCCATGGATCGCTATAATAACCTCATTCAGCTCAGAGAAAAAGATGTCGCTTCTATTGTCTCTCAAGCCTCCCAGCTCCAGTACGCTACTCGCCAAAAACTCTTTGATCATGCAGCTAAACATAAGGATGAACTGGGTATTTCCACCCATAAAGAATACCTTTCTTTGGTCTCCTCCCTGCTCCAAAACCCCCTCAAACAAATGGGCTTGGCTATCTCCTCCCGGGATCGTTCCCTCAATCTCTACGTCTGGAACCCCAAAGTAAGAATGGTAGAGGGCGAACAAAAGCACGATTTTGCAGTATTTAGCCTTGACAAGAAAACCTTAAAAACTTTCTATCCCCAAAAGATTGAATACATTATGAACAACCTAAAACCCGCTAAACACGGAAAGGTTATGATGCTAACCGATCAATATATTTCTAAGGGAGCTGATATGGCTGTTACAAATTGCGATGTCAAACAGTACGAATACATCCTCGATTACTTCGAGACAGACGACACCACCGATGAACAGGAGATGTTCTCCCGCTTAGGTATGGACGAAGAATGGGATTCCATCTCCGAGCCCTTCAAACAGCGCATCCTTGCCGTAGATAGAGCTGTCCTTGATAAATATGCCGATTGGTTCAACTATAATGTGTTCAACGAATACATAGCCTGCATAAAAGCCCGTGTAAAGGCAGAAATCTCGTCACAACCATCCCCCGTCATTCCAGCGAAGGCTGGAATCCAGTCCAATCCGGAGCAATCATGATCCTCAATATCCTCCGCGATTCCGATCTCCTCTTCCAATCCGATATAATCATGGATTTCAGCAGCGATGCCATCTCCCTCTCATCCGTGGAATACTGGTCTCAGGAATCCCGCCGTTTCAGCATTAAACTGCTCTACACCCCGGGTCTCAAATCCATCTTGGAAGGCTCCTCCCGCGAGATCAAAGCCGGCTTTCACACCCTAAACTTCATCTTGGAGCATAATAATCTTACCATCTTTGCCGGTGTCCTGCCAGAAGCCGGCTATTCCGTCCAGTATTACAGCCTTACAGATCAAAGCATCGAGTTTAATCTCATGGACTACTTCGGCTTACTCATCACTCTGGCTGCCGATCGGGAGCACCAGCTTGGCTCTGTCACCCACCCCATAGAGGAAATTCCCGCCATCATCAATTCCTGCTTTATACAGCAAACCGAAGATGAACGCAATAACAACACTCCCGCAGAGGTTCTCCGCCTCATAGAATCCCTTTCCTGCCTGTCATACCTCAATGCACACCTCGCATATAACGCAGAATCATGGCTTCCATGGAAAGTTGCAAATTATCAGATTTACCACTGCAATGATGATAAAATCAGTGGGAATGTTCCTTGGAATCAGGATTACACGGTTCATCTCGGCTTAATTATGTGGAATGGTGCTATTAGCATCTATTTCTCCCATCACGCCAAATGGCACGACGCCAACAATACATTTAATGTTATAGACGATTCCACTCATTTGCCAGTGAATACTCATACCATCGAACTATACCGTATGCGGGTATATTCCCTTCAACAAGATAAAAAAACTCTGGTAGCATACGCAGATATGCAAAGCTTACTCCTCTCGAACCCCCTGTCTATCCCTGCTGTCCCATCTACTTTAATCCAACACTACTGGGGTGTGGTAAATTACGATGTTAACGGAGAGGCGATTCTTTACTCAGGGAATATCATGCTTAGCGAAGTGGAAACCGTCTCCGGCTGGTATAACGCGAAGAACTTGCTTGCCGAATTCCTGCGCATCTCTCATGCTGTTTTGCTTAACTTTTCCGGTGAGTTCAAGGTCATTAACCGCATTGATGACGAACGCCCCAAATACGCTCTCTTTGACCCCATAGAAGCCGAATATGAAGAGGCTGAGCCTCCCGCAAAACCACAAAGCTCAGCCGTTGCTGTCGCCAGCTTGGCTATGCTGGATGCCACAGATCGCTACTACAATTCCTACCTTAAGTCCAGAAACCTGCTTCACGAATGTATTCTCACCTTTTCAGATATCCAATTACCCTCCTTACAACCCTTCTTGGGTACAGATTCCGTCCCTACTAATCCCTACGATCTCATCAACTGCAATCTCGTCTTCAATAGCAGGCTTATCCACCCCAGGGAAGTAGATTACAATATCTCCACCGGGCTTATATCCATAAGAGGATGGTGCTAATGCAGAGGATGTCAATTATGGCTCAAATACTCACATTCCCCGTACAAACGTACGTACAGGCGGACGCCGTTACGCCCGCCATCAGGAGTTGCAGTCGTCTCGCCTGCTCCCAGTACACCCCCGTACAGGCGGACGCCGTTACGCCCCTAAACCGTCTAATAGGATGGCTCTAATGCCTCAAAATCTCACCACCCTTGTAGATACCCTCTTAACCAACCTTGCCAATTGTATCGAGGAGAAAGCCGTCAAAATTGTAGATGATGAAAAGCTTGTCGCCTGGGGTAAACTCCGCCGTGCCGTTAAAACCAAATACTACCCGGATAAGAAACTGATAGATGTCTTTGTGGATTCCAAAATTGCCCCCTACGCTGCGTATATCCACGAAGGTCGTGAACCCGGTAAAATGCCCCCCGTAAGCATCATTGAAGAATGGGCAAGAAAGAAACGCCTCCTCTCCTCTTCCTCTCGTGGCATCAAGCTCCCTGTCCGCTTAAACACCTCAGCAAAGCTAAACTCAAAACAACAGCAGATCTCCGATCGCTACCACTCCCTTGCCTGGGCTGTAGCATCCAAAATTAAAAAACAAGGCTTCAAACCCCGCCGCTTCCTCCTGCAAGCTATCCTGCAAAGCCTAAAAGAATTAAAAAGTGTTTAGCAGCTTGTCTTGTATCTACACCTATGCCACCACCCTTGTTTCATGCAATACCCTCTTACCCCCTAATATTCTTTTGCCCCACCCTACCCACTTCTCCCATGCTAATTGTTTGTCAAACCTGCTGTCAAAATTGTCAAACCTCTTGTCGTAACATATCCCAAAAACACCCTTTTTTGTCAAACCTGCTGTCAAAATTGTCAAACCTCTTGTCGTAACATATCCCAAAAACACCCTTTTTTGTCAAACCTCCCCTTTCCCCTTAACTCTTTACTGTTGTTCACACTACCCCCTTTCCCCT
>JALNXT010000133.1 GCA_023230245.1 Candidatus Cloacimonadota bacterium | reverse complement strand
AAGGATAGACGAGCATGGGGTGGCAAAATCTGTTTTGCCACAGCATCTATAGCATACCGTGAAGATAGTTTCCTTGTTTCTGCCAATGCGGAGATTGGCAGCCCAATATCGATAGTTGCGATAGGGTGTGCTAGGCGTAACACTGGCACTAAATCCCTCTGTGCATCTCTATTCCATGCTTTTCAGCAAAGAGGTAAGCAGACGCACGCCCACTCCGGTAGCACCGAAAGGATTTACACCGCTTTCTTTTGCCCTCAAGGCGGTGCCGGCGATGTCAATATGCAGCCAAGGCTTGTTTTGCACAAACTCGCGCAGGAATAAGCCCGCGGTAATTGCCCCACCCAAGGGACCTCCGACGTTTTTCATATCGGCGATTTCAGATTTTATCAGTTCTTTATATTCGTCGTGGGCAGGAAGTTGCCAGATATTTTCACCTGTAAAGGCAGCAGCGCTTTTAAGTTGCTCCAGCCATGTTTCGTTATTGGTAAGCACCACGGAGTATTGATTGCCGAGTGCGGCAACGGCAGCACCTGTAAGCGTGGCAATATCCACAATCCTATCGGCATGTTCTTTCTCTATGGCATAATGAATGGCATCACATAAGGTTAGCCGTCCTTCAGCATCGGTATTGATCACTTCGATGGTCTTTCCTGACATGGAGGTGACGATATCCCCAGGACGGTAAGCATCGCCGGAAATCATGTTCTCACAGGCAGCCACGATAGCCACAACATTCACTTTTAGCTTCATGCTGGCAATGGCACACATTGCGCCTATAACTGCGGCGGCTCCGCCCATATCGTTCTTCATGTTCACCATGCCGTCGGGGGTTTTGATGCAATATCCGCCACTGTCGTAGGTTAAGCCCTTGCCAACTAAGGCAATCACTTCCTGGCGCTTGTCTGGATTGCCATTGAAACGCATAATAATAAGCTTAGGTTCCTTCACCGAACCTCTGCCAACGGATAAAAAGGCATCCATTTTGATGCGACGCAGCTTATCTTGGGCAATGGTCTCGATAAGGAAGCCATATTGCAAGGCAGCACGCTTGGCTGCTTCTGCAAGGGCATCGGGGGTCATAACGTTAGCAGGTTCGTTTACCAGTTCACGTGCCAGATTGGTTGCTTCGGCGTAGATTCTGCCTTCCAGGATGCCACGGTTTAAGTGACGCGTGTTTTTGGTGTTTAACACATAATGCAGAGTCTCTGGGAAAGCCTTGTTTTTGCCTGAGCTTAGGTATTTGTCGAACCGGTATGCCACAAGTAGAGCGGATTCAGCAAGTACATGGCCGAAGGCAACGTCATTTACTGGGCTGATAAAACCAGGGAAAAGGTAAATCTGACGTGCATTCATACTACTCGCCAAGCGGATAGCCGAAGCAAACATACTCCGCAGCTTGTTGGTGGTTAGCGCATCTTTGTCACCAGCACCGATCAAAATAATGTTCACACGGCGTTTAGCCACTATCATGCTAAAGCTTTTCACGCTGTTAAAAGAGAAATTGAATTCCTCGTTCTTCATATATGCATCAATAGAGTGGAGCAGTTCGGTGGGAACATACTCTATATTTTGAATAGTCCCGTTTTCTTCCTGCATCAGGATCAAGGTGTCCAGATGTTCTGGAAGCTTGCGAATAACGTCAATCTTCATGGGTACTCCTTATTTATATCTATACTTTTCTAAAAATCGTCGGTTAAGCTAACGTAATACATGGGTTTAGAGATGTTGGAAAGGTCGGTTAGCCAGGCTATATCGAGTTTTAAGACAAAATAGCCAAGGTTTAAGCGAGGCCCAAAGCCATATCCCAGCTTGATGTCGTCCAGTTTGTTCTTACTCATGCCGTGGAATTTGGCATTGTCGTCCCAAACACTTCCGGCATCGGCAAATACGGAACCGCGAACCCCTCCCAAAGCTAAAGGAATTGGGAAAGCAAAAGCTACATAGTCCAAAAAGGGGAAACGGAGTTCCACCGAAGTGAGCGCTTTTTTGTAGCCGCTAAGTTCCGTGTCCAGAGCACGTACGCCATAATAGCCATTGAGGTCAAAACGATCCGGGTTCTTGCCAGTACTGACGCCCGCATTAAGCCTTAAGGCAAGGCTGTAGCGTCTGCTAAATAGATTATAGCTGCGAATATCAAGATAGTTAGTGAGTGATTCCAGGTCTTTTTTGGCAAAGCTCTTGCGGACATGGTAAATGCCTCGCCAGCCTACCAAAGGCCCCGTGGAGCCATTGAGGGAGTTGTCGAACACTAGGCTCAAACCCGGCGCAAAGACGGTATCTTTACGCCTGTCTATATCTTCCACCCAGATATCTTCTTCCACGTTTGCCGCAGGGAGGTAATCCCAAGTTTGCTCCGCCTGAAACAATAGGTTGTCCAGCTCTATTCTGGCAAAGCGACTGAAAGGATAACGGTAAATAAGGTCAATGCCCGTTTCGCGGTTCTTGAGGCGATAGTATTCATACTCTCCGTTACGGACAAATCTGTAGTAATAATCGTTAAAGAAGTTATATATCCCGATGCCGTAATCAGCCCGGTTTTTTAGATAGATGTAAGACAGCAAGAGGTTGGATTCTTCCAGCTTACCGCTGATGCCCATGCTGATGCCAATGCCATGGTTGCCCATTAGATCGCTCAAGCCTACTTCCAGGCTGCCTATTGCACCTTGTGAAGGAGAATATGCCATCCCTCCCCAAAGGTGTTCCAGGGCGAATTTGGTGCGATATGGCTTAACCTGCACGGGGCTTGAAACGCTATCCGGTTTGTCGTCCCAGCTATAATTGGGGAAGAGCCTTAAGGAATCTTCGTAACTGTATATGTAGGGCGCAAACATCGGGCGTCTGGGGCTGGGTTGACGGGCAGGATTGCTGCGCTTACGTTCTGCTTTGCTGCGTTTGCCGTATAAATCAAGGCGCGAGAGGTCTATAGTCTCCAGCAGCTCGCTTTCTCTCACGAAGCTGGCAGGTTTCATAGCACTCTGGTAACTGAGGTTTTGCAGCGGGTTATCGTCAAAATAGATGTCCCATGCGCCATTGAAGTAATTTGCCATGATTAAATAGTCATCGTTTGCCGAGATATCACCGGCAAATACACCTGCCATGGTTTTTGCAAGATCGGCTCTATCGCCACTGTTCAAATCTGTTACCACAAAGTTGCTGAGGCTGTCTCTATTCGAGATATACACCAGCTTATTGCCTTTGTCAGCCCACATGGGAGCATAGCAATCGTAAGCTTCCTTGGTTACCTGCAGCACGTTTCCTGTGGATAAGTCTATCTTAAACACATCCCGCACCAAATCGGCAAACAAGCCATAGCGGTGTTCTTGACCTTGCTGTCTGCGTTCGGAATCATAGGCGATAGCTGTGCCATCGGGTGAGAAACGGGGGTGGGCATCGTTGAAGGCATCATTAGTAATGCGGTTAAGTTCTTTGCTTTCCAGATTATAGGTGTATAAATCCGTCTGCATGGCACTTTGTCCGGAGAAAACCAGAGACTTCCCATCAGGAGATACGTCCACTTCATAGATAGCGCTTAGTCCCTTGAAGCTCAGGGTTTCCAGTATCTTAGTGCTTTCTACATCGAAGATATGTATCTTGTCGCCATCGGCGGTCTTGGCGGCAAAGGCAATGCGGCGGTTATCGGGGAACCAGCTTAAACTGGAACGGAAATAATAGAACTCCTCCAGCTTGGCACTGCTCTCTCCTTTTAGAATCATCTTAGGTTTGCCCAAACCCTGCGTGCCCGCCATCCAGATACTATAGCGTGCACCTGCATTGGAATAGTAAACATAGCGGCTGCCGTCTGGTGAGAAGCGGGGATTATAATTAAAGTAAGAGCCATCTTTCTGATGGAAGGTGCGCTGCTCGAAAGTCTCCATGGGGATGCCATGGCTGTTGATGCGAGGGAAGAAATCCCTCTTCAGTTGATAGTTCCAGCGGGATTCCAAGTCCTTGAATTCCATGCCAAAGACTTTCTTGGTGGCATCATCTAAATTGCTGATGGTGCGCAGAGCAAAGAAATAAGCCGGCACTTTCTCACGTCCCCAAGTTTTAGCGATGTAGCTTAAAAAGCTCTCTCCCAAACGGTAAGCCAAATAGCCGTCCGTTTCCTGAAGCTTGCCGATACGGTCGTTGATCACCATATCCATCAAGAACATGTTATTATACGCGTCTTCGCCGCCAATAGAGAGGTATTCCGGCAATCCTTCCGAGAACCAGAAAGGGAAAGCTATGGGTCTTAAGGGAGTAAACGCACTGATATAGCGGCTGTCCATGGCATTGATATAGGCATGCGTAAGCTCGTGAGCAAGCAATTCTTCCAATGCAGCATAGCTGCCATCAAAGGGAACCACCACCCGATTGCGCAGGCTTTCGGTGAAGCCACCCACGCCTTCAGAAAGCAAGGAATAGATAATATTAGTGGTCTGAAATTCGCTCTTGGAAGCGTAGAACACTATCGGTATGCGGCTGAGCACGGGTGCCTTGAATTCTGCTTTGATGTAGTAATAGATGTCTTCACACATCAGCGCGACTGTTTTGCCGAATTCATCTTCTCCCTTGGGGAAATAAATGTCGAAGTGCATAGTTTGGATGTTAGCCCAATTCTGGTCTGTAGAATTCACCTTATTTTGCCCGAAAGCCAAGGCGTGAACCAAGCTTGAGATCATTAAAAAGGCAAGGAGGAGATATATTAGCTTTTTCATTTCTATCCTAAAAGAGGCTGAATTTCACATATTTCTTGGGGTGTGCCTTGATGTCCTTTAGCAGGGTGTCAAGGTTCTCTATCGAGCTATTCAGCTTGGTGTAAAGTTCTGCGTTATTTAGCAGTTTAGCGGCGGTGCCATCGCCATCTTTAAGCAGCTCTGCGGTTTTATTAAGGCTTCCCGATAGCGTTTGCAAGCTATCCAAAGTCCCATTTATCTTTGCTATCATGGCAGGAGTCTCGCCGATGCTGCTTTTAATCGTGCCACGGTTTTCCTGCAACACTTCGTTTAATCCGGCGGTCAATCTATCCACCCGCACAATCACGGCACTCACTTCTTTTTTCAAGTCCTGAGCAGCGGCATCGGCAGAACTTACGGCAGCACCTGCATTGTCAATCAGCGTGGAAGAGCCTTCCAGTAAACCTCCGGGAGCTTGGATGGTAAGCATTACTTTCTGTAATTCTTCCAGGGTTTGGGATGCTTTGCC
>JALNXT010000132.1 GCA_023230245.1 Candidatus Cloacimonadota bacterium | reverse complement strand
AGCGAATTCGACGGTTGCATGGTTGCCTACGGTGTAGTCCATTTGCCCATAAAAGATACAGTTATGAGTAAAGCTAATTCAAGGCAAATCGACTCCACACTTACGTGAACCTTGTTATCATGTTTTATGTGCCAAGATCAATTACCTACATCCACCAAAGCATACACCCCATCTATCTCCCGCTGTATCTCTATTGTCTTGGCGAGGGCGGTTACTATTTGGCAATAGCGTTTGTGATTATCCAGGGTTTTGCCTTTGCGGTCTTTCAGGTATTTGTGCAGCACCTGATATCCGCCAATGTGATAGTTCCAAAGCTCTTCACTGATGTTATCGAAGTATTTATCGGCATTTATCCGCACAGTGTTATCAAGGGCGTTATAGCTTACATTTTCCACCATATCGCTTGCGCCTTTTCCCTGATACTTGGAGAGGGGAGGGTCTAACAGCGGACTATCCAGCAGATGCAGTTTGGCAAGCTTTTCTCCCAATTCTGCCAGTTTAGCAAACAGCGCATAATCCTCCGTGAAGGGGATACGGGGGAAATCCATGCGCAAATACTGGGCATAACGCTGGCGGTAGCTATTGCTGTAGAGTATAGCATAAACATAATAGAAGAGCTGCTCCGGAGTGAACTTATCTCCCCAAAGCTTGGCAAGGCTATCAAGCAACTTGCTACTGATATTGTATTCAATTCCCTCCGAGGCAAAGATGTCTTCTTTTTGAGTAACATCGGGATATAGGTATAGGGGGAAATGGTAACTTGTAGTTTTTGATGAAAGTGCGCCATGCTCAGAGATGTAGTTAGTTATCATGCAATGCCCCCAAGGGATGTCCAATTCCTCTCTTTTATTAGTTACCAATGCTACATTCACTTTCAGCATATGCTTCATCACTTCATTTCTTGGCATACAGTGGAAGCCTCTGCTTTTGCCTGTATAATAAGTATAGCGCATATCAAAAGGTCGGTACAGAATTGGGCTTATTTTAGCATCAGATAAGCCACTATCATTTAGGTCTTTTTGGGCAAGTTTAACCTGCCAATCGCGGGCATCCTTCCCAAGTTTATAAGCGGTTCTTGCCGTTTCAGGATCAAGAGAGGCAAAGTTAGCGATTGTAGTTTGCACTTTCAGCTTTGTATCTTGGATGGTAAGGCTATCTCTTGCGGTTACGATGCCAACGCTATTCACAGGGAAGATATCCGGCAAGCTAAGCCACTTAAGATAGTGTTCGTTGCCTGTGGCTTCTGGATGGAACAGGTAAAAGGGCGAAGTGGGGCTTATTACATGGTAGTTCTCTGCGTTAAACTCCGTCTGTTCCAGCCACGCGTATTTATCCTTTCGCAAGCCAAACAGCTCGTGATGGTGGATTTTAGAAAGCACCGTACTGTCGGACGCCGTTCCGACAAGAGTGGTCGCTTCGGCGAGCGACCCTACCTTTATCATCAGCACAATCGCCGTGCCTTGCTGTATATCAAACACATTCTCATCTTTGCTGCCATCAGGGCACTTTTCTTTCTTTTTAGTATTTCCATGCAGATCAAGCACATAAATGTGGTCAAAGGTATTCATCAGGCTTTGGCGCATCCCGCGGAAGGTGGGGTTATCCAAATATCCGTGATTGGTTATCATCCCCACAATGCCCTTGCCGGCTTTGTGTATCTTCCATTGGGCAAAGCGCAGGAACTTCACATAATCGTCCTGCAGCCACTTCGGGTTTTTCTCGCCAAGGGGCTTAGCATCCACAGTGTAATAATCCTGCGCACCATCCAAAGCCGTCTTCATCAGTGTTTCTGTCCAGTCGTTAGTATTCTCGCTGGCTCCGCTATAGGGGGGATTCCCCATTATCACCAATACAGGTTCTTGATGTTTAATCTTATTGGCATGCGCGCATTCTTCGGTAATCTCGTGGGTAAAGATAGTATCCAATTGAGCAGGGATATCTGGTTCTAAGGTATTGGAAAGATACAGCTTAAAGCGTTCCTCATCGCTCATATCATAGCCCAGCTCTGCCAATAGATAGCCCATTTTTAGGTGTCCCACAGTATAAGGTGCCATCATCAGCTCTATGGCATAGAAATGGGGCAGGATGTGATCCCGGATAAAGCTATGGGTTCCGCCTGTGCCATATTTGGCGGTATATTCCTGCAAGGCAGTCTTAACAGCTTCGGCAGGGAAGGTCAAAGTACCTGCCGCGGGGTCGAGCACAGTTACAGATTCATCTGCCAGCCCTTCGCTAAGCCCAAAATGGCTTTTCAGCAGGCTGTTTATGCAGCGGACAATATAGCGTACCACAGGTTCGGGGGTGTAATAAACTCCTCTGCTTTTGCGCAGATTGGGGTCGTATTCGCCTAAAAAGGTCTCATAGAAATGCACGATGGGGTCGCTGCCTTTGCCATCCACATAGTATTTGTGCAGTATCTTCTGGATATCTGTAACATAAAGAATTTCGGCAATATCGTCAATCAACACTTCCAGAGCTTTGGGTGGTTCTTCGTAGGAGATAAACTTAAAGATACTTTTCAGCACACCCAAGGTTTTGGGGATGTATTTATGGATTAACTCTCTGTTAAAATCACCTTCGCTGCGGGTGCGGGCGGCAAAGATACCATAGGTGAGGGTTTGGGCATATAAATCGGCAAATTGCTCTACCGTAAGGTTGTTTATCAGCAGTTTTTTGAAGCTATCATAGAAGTTCAGCAGTACTTTTTTGCCTTGTTTTTCTTCTTCTATCAGCTCGTATTTTAGGATTTCGTCGCGCAGGAAGCGGGTACGTTTGGCAAGTGCCTGCGCCAAAGTTTTGGGGTCAGTTATGGCTGGCAGTGAGAAAGCAAAGTAGCGGGAAAGCAATTCCTCAAAGAGGGCAGAGTTTTGCACAGGAGGAGTTTTGCCCAAGTTTAGGGCATTGGCAGCACTTGCAATAGTAACGCTGCTTACAAATGAACCGTGTTGATAAAGGCGAAACTCGTAGAAATTGGTGAGGATAACATTGGGGAAAGTGCTAAAATACCGCTTTAGCTGCTCGCTTACAGAGATTTGGTCAAGCTGATAGACCTGCGGTGCTTTGGCTTCGATATAGCCTGTGATTCTGTTCTTTCCGTTCCACACCCGAAAATCAGGGTTTCCGGCATCCGTAGCTTTGGGAAGGATGGTTACGGCTATTTTGCTTAAACTATTGCTATCAGCATAGGCATACAGCAGCCTTTCCAGGCAGGGGTAAAAGGTTTCCTCTCTTGCATCACCTCTGTTAATAGCTGTCTGTACATCTTTCAAATAGTCCGTTAATATTTTATCGATCATAACCAACCTCTAAGCTAAACATCTTTTATCTGAGTAGCAATGTGTAGGATTGCATTTATTGGTCAACCTATTTCTCTTTTGCTGAAGCATTACAAATCGGACTCAGCAAGAACTACTATTTTCTATATCCTTCATGAGACCATTGCACATTACTGTAACGCTGGCTTTAGCCGGTCGGTTCACCGGATTCATCCGGTTTTTAGCAGACAGATTAGCGTTTTGCAGCCTCCGGTAGCAGGACAAATTTCAGGCAATTCACGTCAAAATTCATGTATTTACGTGCATAGGCTGCCAGTTTGTTTCTATCAATGGCGTTGATGGCTTCCACCTCATCCATTATGCCATCCACAGGAAACTGATTGGAAACCTGATCAAGGATGCGTCCAGCCCACCAATCGTTGCTCTGAAAGTTTTCTTCCATCTGTTTCAGCCGGGCTTGCCGGACGGTATTCACATATTTATCTTCAAAGAGACCTGCTTTAAGGCTATCCAGTACAGCCAAAGAAGCTGCGATCAGTTCATCCACCCTGTCTGTAGAGCAACCCAAGCTCAGGTATGCGCTTAGCTCGTGAACAGGATAGAGATTTTTGTCCGTGTTACAATACACGTAATAAACCCCGCTGCGGTTTTCACGGATATTTTCGCGCAACTTTTCGCTGGCAAGTATGTCCAACATGGCTGTTTCTTGCCGGGTTTCTGCGGTTACAGGTCCATCATTATAGGTAATTAAACTCACCATGGCTTTATCTGCAATACCTTTGCGCAGCACCAATCCGCCTTTACCTTTCTGGTAACGCATCCCGTCATCTTTAATTGCCTCCCAGTTCGTCCTGAGTTTCCCGCCGGAGAGGTAGGTCATGCAGTGATGTTTGAGGGTTTCCTCATCGAAATTGCCCACAAAGATATAGACAAAATCTCCTGGCGCGGTCTGGAAGCGTTCACGATAAATAGCCACAGCTTTGGCAGGATCAATGCCTTGCAGGGTATCCATGGTTAAGCTATTGGCGCGCGGATGCCGATTTCGGGAAATAACTTGGATGCTATCTTCAAAACATGCCTCTGGATCAAGAGCCTGATCCCTAATAAAGGTGCTTTGCTTATTTATCCAACTGGCATAACCTGTGGCGGTTACATTTGGCTGGTTGGCATAAAGATACACGAGCTGAAACATAGTTTCCATATCCACCGGCGAGCAGGAGCCATAATATCCTTCGCTGCAACGATCAATATAAGGATTCACGCTCACGATTTTATCTGCCAGCTTTTTGTTAAGTTCATTTTTATCAAAGCTGCCTACTCCGCATTCACGTACCAGGTTGGCAGCCCAGGAACCTTGGAGGTAATCCTCTTCAGACATGCTGGATTCCCCACCCGGACTGAAAGCCCGCATCAGCAGTTCATCATTGCGATTTTGGGTGGATTTTAGAAACACGAAGGCACCGTTTGCCAATGTCCAGCGTTTGATGCCGGTTGCCGGATATATCTCTTCAGCCAGAATGGGTAGGGGAGCAGGGATGTTCTTCAGCAGTGGTTCATCACGAAACTTATCGGTATATTCGACTAACTGACTCGCCCTGTTTTTGGCGATAGCGGCGAGTACATCATCTTCGGTGATTCCTATTTTTTCTGGTTTCTCGTTAGTCATAACATTTACCACCAGATTCTTATCGGTGATTAGTTTGGCGTGCATGGAATTCACATCTTCCAAGGTAACAAGACCTAAAGTTTCCCCGATCAGCTCCGATACCTGGATAGCATTCATGGGACTCATAGCGTTAACAAAATGATTCTGATAATCCCATATCACTTCACCCGATTCCCGTTTATCTGCCTCTGCCAAAGCATTTTCCATGTCCCTGATGAGGGATCGTTTTGCCCGCTCCAATTCGCTG
>JALNXT010000131.1 GCA_023230245.1 Candidatus Cloacimonadota bacterium | reverse complement strand
ATTAATACTAAAGCGAGCCTTACCACCGAAACCCTAAATCTATACTGTGAGTGAGGTTTAGCTCTGGATGACTGCGGATGCCATACATCAGCTCGAGTTTGTTAATAAGGAACTTCAGTCCCATCCCAAAACGGGCGGGATCGCTTTGCCAAGAGGTTTGCAGCAACAAGGGAGAGGCTATCTGAATGGAGCTTGCAGCGGCGTAGCAATCATTTCCGTTTTTACGCCAAGTGTATGAGGAGCAGACGGTTGTGGAGGGGCTAAGCTTGTTTTGAGCTGATAGTATCCAGGCAGCATCGTCGCTTCCGATGCCGATATAACGTATTTCACTGCCGTAGGTATCGCCTGCATAGCGTAAGGCAAAGTCGTTAAACCAGTTATACCAGCTATCAGCCGCTATTTTCTCATAGACCAAATGTTGTGTTGCACCCAAGGCAAACCCGGAGTAGTTAATACTGATGCTGAGGTATTCATCCTGCCAACGGTAATCGGGGTGGTTAAGATAGTTTATCCCGCTGGCAATAATGAAGTTAGATGTGGGGAATGCGGTGTGTAAACCATAGATGGAGGTTTCGTGATTGCTGAAAGGTTTGTGCCACGTACTGCATACCCCGGTCGTCCCGATAACCGGCGATAGAGCATAATCACTAACCGATTGAGACAGCATGGTGATGCCGGAAAGGGTGTTGGCAGAAGCGGAATATTCTGCCGTAACAGCATAAGCCACGCCACTATACAAAAATATGCAGGACAAGAGCAACCACAATCTCATATCTCTACCTAGGGGCAACTAAAGCCCTGTGTTTATTGCGTATCAAATAGGCTATCAAGGAAGCTTAGGATAGCCTGAAGTAAGTATTTTACAGCAGATTTGCTTCGCTTTCGGGATCAAAGAAGTGGGCTTTTGCCATGTCCAGAGTAATATCCAGCTTCTGTCCCACCTTAGGCAGTTCCTTGGGATCTAAACGGGCTGTAAGGGTGTGATTGGCGGTCTTTAAGATAACATGATACTCGTTTCCTAAAGGCTCCACCACATCCACCGTGCTGCTAAATCCAACAGGGAATTCAGCCATGGAATCAAAGCGGGCATCATACATATCTTCGGGACGGATACCCATGATAATAGGCTTGTTTTCATAGCCGGCAAGTATTTTAGCCTGTTCGGGAGTAAGCGAAAGCTGATAATCTCCACTATCGAAAGCGAGAGTGCCGTCTTTGGTCGTCAGCTTACCTTCGGCAAGGTTAATCGAAGGACTTCCGATGAAGCCGGCAACAAAGATATTGGCGGGTTTGTTGTAGATATTTAAGGGAGTATCTATCTGATGGATAACGCCATCTTTCATCACCACAATGCGATCTGCCATGGTCATGGCTTCCACCTGATCGTGGGTAACGTAAATCATCGTGTTGCCAAGAGTATGGTGCAGCTTAACAATTTCTGCACGCATCGCTACGCGTAGCTTGGCATCCAGATTGGAAAGAGGCTCGTCGAAGAGGAATACTTTGGGATTGCGGACGATGGCACGCCCCAGGGCAACTCGTTGGCGTTGACCGCCGGAGAGCTGACCAGGCTTGTTTTTAAGCCTGTCTAAAATGCCCAGCATGTTAGCGGCGAAATCCACTTTCTTTTTAATCTCTTCCTTGCTTTCTTTGCGAAGTTTGAGGGCAAATGCCATGTTTTCGAACACCGTCATGTGCGGGTAAAGAGCGTAGTTTTGGAATACCATAGCAATATCGCGGTCTTTGGGAGGCATTTTGTTTACGAGTGCTTCACCAATAAAGATCTCACCGGAAGATATATCTTCCAAACCGGCAATCATGCGCAAAACCGTGGTCTTTCCGCAACCGGAAGGCCCTACCAATACTACAAATTCCTTGTCTTCAGCTATAAAACTTACATCCTTAACGGCGTGGAAACCGTTAGGATAATACTTATTTAGGTTTTTTATCGTGATCTTCGCCATGGCATACTCCTTTAAAGAAATAGGAAAATTAGTACGCTAATACTGTCAAGAGAGAAATGGGGAAAAAGCGATTTTGACTTACAATTACGCTGCGAAACACTCAGTGATAAACCAGAATAACTATCACAAAGCGTAATTGTGAGTTAAAATGAGAGCAGTACGTTACAGCAGTTTTTTCCTTTTAACTCATAAAGCTGCAATGTTGTAGCTCGTATTGCTATAGCTAAGATACCGACGCCGCATTAAAAGTCAAAAGCTTAAGTTAGCAGGATTGGAATCCTGCTCTACATTGAAACTCGCAGGATTGGAATCTTACTCTACATTGAAACTCGCAGGATTGGAATCCTACTCTACATTGAAACTCGCAGGATTGGAATCTTGCGTTACTCCAGTACGCCTGTACTCCAACACCCCAGCACTTTTGTAAGAGAAAGCCTCCCGTTAAGGAGGCTTTCGTTATTATTATTTATCTTTAGTTCAGGGATTAATACATTCCGCCCATGCCGGGGTTGGGCATCGGCATTGGGGGTTCGTCTTCCTTGATATCGGTAACGATACACTCTGTGGTGAGGAAAAGTCCTGCGATTGAGGCAGCGTTCTGCACGGCAGAGCGAACCACCTTGGCGGGATCGATGATACCGGCTTTGAAGAGATCTTCAAAGACGCCAGTTGCAGCGTTGAAGCCCATATGCACGTCTTTGAAGCCTTTCAGCTTTTCGACGATTACCGCGCCTTCTTCGCCAGCGTTAGCAGCGATTTGGTAGGCAGGTTTTTCCAGGGCTTTAGCCAGGATTTCCACAGCCATCTTTTCTTCGTGGGAAAGACCCTTCATTGCCTTCAGAGCTTTTGCAGCCTGAATAAGGGTAACTCCACCGCCGGGAACAATACCTTCTTCCACGGCAGCACGAGTGGCATGCAGAGCATCGTCCACGCGGGCTTTCTTTTCTTTCATTTCGGTTTCGGTGGCAGCTCCGATGCGCAACACGGCTACGCCGCTGGAAAGCTTGGCAAGGCGTTCTTGCAACTTTTCTTTGTCATAATCGGAAGTGGTTTCTTCTATCTGGGCTTTAATCTGTTTGATTCTGCCCTCGATAGCATCTTGTCCGCCGGCACCTTCACGAATGGTGGTGTTTTCCTTTTCCACAAGGACTTTCTTAGCTCTGCCAAGATCGGTCATAGTGGCGCTATCCAGCTTACGTCCCATTTCTTCGGAAATAAGGGTGGCACCGGTTAGCACAGCGATATCTTCCAGCATGGCTTTGCGGCGATCGCCAAAGCCAGGAGCTTTTACGGCTACAACGTTCAGCACACCGCGCAGCTTGTTCACTACCAGGGTTGCCAAAGCTTCGCCTTCGATGTCTTCGCTGATGATCAGCAAGGGACGTCCCGCTTGGGAAACTTCTTGCAAGATGGGAAGCAGGTCTTTTAGGACGCTGATCTTCTTGTCATAAAGCAGGATAAAGGGATCTTCAAGCTCGGATACCATCTTTTCGGGATTGCTTACAAAGTAAGGGGAGATATAGCCTCTATCGAACTGCATGCCTTCCACTTTCTCCAAACCGGTATCGATGGATTTGGCTTCTTCGATGTTGATGATGCCTTCTCTACCCACGGATTCCATGGCTTCGGCGATTAAGGCACCGATTTCATCGTCATTATTAGCAGAAATGGAGGCAATCTGAGCAATCTCAGCGTTGCTTTTAATCTCTTTGCTATATTCGTGAATCTTTTCCACGATCACCTTGGTAGCTTTTTCCAAGCCACGTTTCAGGTACATGGGGTTCACACCGGCGGTTACATGCTTCAAGCCTTCTTCGATGATCGCTTGTGCAAGTAAGGTTGCGGTTGTTGTGCCATCTCCGGCGTTATCATGGGTCTTTTCTGCCACTTCTTTGCAAAGCTGGGCACCCATATTTTCAAAGGCATCTTCCAGATCTATTTCCTTGGCGATGGTCACACCGTCATTGGTAATGATGGGAGAGCCAAATTTCTTATCCAATACAACGTTTCTACCCTTGGGTCCAAGGGTCACTTTAACGGCGTCAGCCAGTTTGTCCACCCCGCGCTTTAGGCTGGTGCGGGCTTCGTGTGCATACTGCATTTGTTTTGCCATCTTGTTTTCCTCCATATTATTATTCTTAAAACTCATGGTTCTTAGCAGTCTTTGTTTCTGAGTGCTAATGTAATGATAGCCGACTTTCTGTCAAGAGCAAATTAAATTTCGCCCTTTAGCTATGTAAAACAGATGTTTTTGTTAGCAAGCGTGGTGCATAATCACTGAAAGCTGCAAATACTGAGTGCGAATATGCAATTTGTGGTATCATATCACTTCCTCATTAAATATCACGCGCTTCAGCATTTCTTCTTGCTTGCTTGTCCGAAGCCGAGTAGATACTGTATTGAAGGGGATCCGATCTGGTTCAATCCCGATGAGATCCCGATCGGATCCCGATGAACCCCACTTCGGATAAGTAAGAGGCTGGCGAGAAGTTGGTTGGGATAAGCCGTGTCTTCCAGCAGTAACGCTGTGCGGTTTTATGTGATAGAAAATAAAAACCCCCGGCGTAAAACCGGGGGTTTTGAGATTAAGGGTTTATTTTTTTAGATTTCTTAGTCGCGGGGGCTGAGAGGTTAGGTAAATCGGGGGGTGCTCCTGACCCAGCACTCACTTTAAAGAATGCTTTGTCTTCTGGTAGCAGGTATTCTGGCAGGGAGACGTCGGAATATTCGACATAACCGAGGGGATCAAAACTGCCATAGGGCTCTTCGCTGGCATATATGATATACCAAATCGCTCCGGTAACACCAGTCCAGTCTAAATAGACGCCCGCATAAAAACGTTCAATGCTGAGGTCTGTTACGGGATCGATACCAGCATTTGAATCGCTGAGACTAATATTATCGATGTTCCATCCGTTTATCTGATAGCTATCTTCACCGGAAGCGACAAAGCGGATTTTGAAGAGGCGATTGGATGCGTAGGCAGAGACATCGTAGCTGTAGGCAGTCCAGTTCAGACTTTCATCCAGTGAAGTGTAGCTGCCCAAGGCAAACCAGCTCATACCGTCCCAGATTTCCCAGGTCATCACGTTTTCTGCAGAAGTTGTGTAGTTATCCAGAAACAGGTCGAAGTTGAAATATACGCTGCTCATACCTGTAGCATCCAGATCGTTACTGGTAAGGGCACTGCTGTAGTTGCTTATCTCAGGATACCAGCTAAAGTATGCATA
>JALNXT010000129.1 GCA_023230245.1 Candidatus Cloacimonadota bacterium | reverse complement strand
ACTGCACGCTTTTGTAACGATCACGGTGGGTAATTTTATTGATTCCGGGAGAAAACTTTACATCTGCAAGCTGGGAAAGCAAATAGCTTTGCCCATAGATGCTGATGCTAAGATTCATAATTTTATCGGGCGAATCCACCGCTTCATCGCTGAGAGAAAGCTTGATGTCGTACTGATTACCTGCTTCACGGAATTGGGTGGATACCATTCCTTCCACAGACCCGCGCAGAGCCAAAGCCAGATCATACACAGTTGCGCCTATTTCTGCCATTTTGGCACGGTTCGGGTACAAAGTTAGCTCCGAACTTCCACTACGGGTAGAGGTATCCAGATTAGTTAAACCTGGTATGTTGTGAATATTGGAAATGACTTCATTTTTTATGGATTCCAAACGGTCATTGTCCTGTCCCTGCAGGAAAAACTGTACTGGAGAGTTGTTCCCGCCAAAAGAAGCGGAAGCACTAACCTTGATTCTGGCATTAGGGATATCGGCCAGATCGCGGGTTAGCAGACTCGCCATATCAGCGGAACTGATTTTGCGGGACTTTTTATCGACCATTTTAAGATCTGCACTTGCCAGATTGGTGCCGGTATCGATCATCCCCTGTGAACCCAGATTGGTAACAATATGGTCTATTTCTTTGTGTTTACCGATCCTGTCTTGGATCTCGACCAGCACCTTAGCCGTCTGATCCAGATTGTAGCCTTGGGGAAGCTCAACATTGATACTTAAGATACCTTGATCCATGGTGGGGAAAAGCTCCATCCCTACTAACGGAATAAGGGCTAAGCTGCCCAGAAGCAGCAGAACTGTAATCACGATGATAGTAATACTCCGTTTGTGGGATTTAAGCGCATAGCTAAGGAACTTGGTGTAAGCTTTAGAAAACTTGTTAAACTGTGCATCAAACCACGAGCCAAAACGGCTTCCATGCTTACCTTCGGGGATTATTCTGGAAGCCAGCATGGGAGTGATGGTAAAAGCTGTAATGAGCGAGAATACCGTGGCGAAAGTAACTGTGAGGGCAAATTCCTTAAAGAATTGACCAATCATAGAACTCATGGAAGCGATAGGAAGGAAAACCACGATGTTTGTGAGCGTGGACGCAATTACGGCAATTGTGATTTCTGAGGTACCTGCTGCTGCTGCCTCACGCCGAGATTTTCCCATGTCTTTGTGACGGAAGATGTTTTCCAGCACCACCACCGAGTTTGTCACCAGGATACCCACTGCGGTTGATAAAGCCATCAGGGTCATGATATTAAGTGTAAACCCGGCAGCGCGTAGCAACACAAAAGTAGAGATAATGGAAATGGGCATAGACAAAGCCACGATAAGGGTGGAACGCAGATCATGCAGGAACAGGAAGAGGACTAAACCGGTAAGCAAGATTCCCATTAGAATATTGGTAAGCGTATCGTTTACCGTATCACGGATAAAAGTGCTGTCATCGCGGATAACTTCCAGCTTCAAACCTTTGGGCAGTTCCTTTTGCAAAACGGGCAAGTTCTTTTGCACGTCCTTGGCGATATTCACCACGTTACCATCAGAGCTTTTCATGATGGACAGCCGGATAATATTGTCATCCATTTGCTTATCTTTTACGCTGTAATACACTGCTCGGGTGCGCACTTCGGCACTGGAATCGGTTATCGTGGCTAATTGACGCAGCTTTTTTACCCCGAATTTGGTGGGAATATCGGCATTCTTAAGTTCATCCAAGTTCTGGTATTCGCCCTTCAGGCGCACAGCATAATCTTGAGAACCGCGGGTGAAGTTACCTGCCGGCATATCCATATTTTGTGCAGCCATGATTTGAGTAAGCTGCGGAATGGATAGCTGATTTTCGTATATTACACGGTCATCAAAGCGTACATCGATCTCACGCTTACTGCCACCGGTTAGGGTAACTTGTGCCACACCGGGAATTTGAGATAGCCTGTCCTTCAGTTTGTCATTGGCTAGCTCATATAGCTCTCTGCCATCCATATTGCCGGAAAGCACTAAGTCCATGAACGGAGCGGCACCGAAATCAAATTTTTGCACCACCGGCTTTTCCGCATTAGCGGGGAAATCGCGCAGGATGGCATCTATTTTATCTTTCACTTCCTGATTGGCAATATCCACATTCTTGCCCAGTTTGAACGATACCACCACCACCGAAGCGTTTTCCATGGAATACGATTGCGAGAAATCTATCTGGCTGACAGTGGAGATGGCATCCTCGATCTTCTGGGTGATCTGAGCTTCTATTTCACGCGGTCCGGCACCAGGATAGATGGTCTGGATGGAAACGAAGGGCAGCTTTACATCCGGCATAAGGTTTAGGGGCATGCCGATATAACCCAAGATTCCAAATACCACGAACACCAAAATGCCCATGGTAACCATCACTGGTCGCTCTATTGAAAGTTTGGAGATAAACATCTTATCTCCTTAATTTATCACGCGGAGTTTAACGTTTGGGGTTAACATGTTAATCCCTTCTGTGATAAGGGTATCGCCAAGAGACAAACCTGATACAACCTCATATGTAAGCGAGTTATCCAACCCAGTGTTAATCTGGGTTTTCACAGCTTGATTGTTTACATTTAGCCACACAAATGTATCACCATTTTCAAAGAGCATCGCTTCGCGCGGGATAACGATTACATTCGGTTTACTGGAAACTTCAATTCTAACTTCTGCGGTTACGCCATAACTTATGTTGCGGTTCATAGCGGGGAACACGATTTCCACACGGAAAGCCTTGGTATTCACATCCATAGCAAGGGATATCTGGCTTACTTTGCCGGTGATGGTTTCGTCCATCCAAGTTGCAGTTGTTTTCATGCCTTTCTTTATCTTCCCGATTTCGGATTCAGGAATCATCAATACAGCTTTGTATCCACCTGTTGAGACAACCGTGAATAGCTCTTTTCCGGGATACACTTTCTCGCTGGGGTTCACCATCATTGCGGTTATAATTCCAGATATCGGTGCCCGCACGTTAATCATTTGCTCGCTGGATTCCAAATTGGCTTTGCTTACATTGTATTGTGTCTGCACATTATCCAAATCCTGACGGCTGATTGCGCCATGATCGTTCAGACGTTTCATACGCTCATAAACGGTATTAATACTATTAAACGCACTGGATGCTTGTTCAAACTGTGCCGCTGGAGTGTTAGCTGGGAAGCTAATAATAATCTGCCCTTTGCTAACTTTATCCCCCACCTTGGCATTGATTTTGGTAATAATATCCGATACCATTGCAGTAGCAGTGGATTCTTCGCTTCCATTGAGGCTCGCATTGTAAATAAGCTCTTGATGGAAGGTAGTTGATTCTACAGTTGTCTGGCGAACAGGGATGCCTTCTTCATTCTGAATTTGCTCCATATTCTTAGCGTTATCTTGCTTTTTACCGCAGGCGAAAAGCAGAGTTGAAAGGACGATGACAGTAAGGATTTTCTTCATTAAATTCTCCATTATAAACGGACTCCGATTGATTTCTTTAAGTTGCTATCTGCCATGATGATTTGATAGATAGACTGATAATATTGTAGCTTAATAGCTTGAAGCATTATCTGGGCATCGAATACTTCCAGCTGAATGCCCACCTGATTATCGTAGCGAACTTGGGCAAGCTCAAGACTACGCTGTGCTAAACTGATGTTCTGAGTTTGCACGTCAAAATTGCTTCTGGCATGCTCTAAAATCTGGTAATCCTGCTTAATCTGCAAACTTATCAGCTCTTCCGCATCTCTTTGCTGCAAACGTGCCCGCTGATAATCGTGTTTGGCAAAGCTGCGTTTCGAGGTATTAGAAAAGCCCGTAAACAGAGGGATTTGAAATCCTATGCCTATGCCATATTTAGAGCCAAAATCGTCTCTTTGAATGGCATATTCATCTGCTTTGGTAAACAGCGAATAATCGGCGTTTAATGCGATATTGGGAAGGAAATTCCCCTTTTCAGCATTATACCTAATCTGCATAATTTGGCTGTTGATATCGGCCAATTCCAGCTCGGTGCGATTTGCCAGTCCTTGGGTAGTTGCTTCTCCCAAGCTCATCTCAAAATCGGCTGGCAGCACAAAATCACCTTCGGGAACTATCGTTTCATCCTCTGCACCTATTTGTTTTCTAAATGCCGAAACAGCAAGATTATAATTGTTCTCTGCCTGAAGAACTTGGGGCTCCAGCTTGGCTACTTCCAGCTTGGCACGTAAAACGTCAAACTCTGCTACTTGCCCTTCCGTCGCAAATAGCTGCACTCGTTGCAAGTGTCTATTTGCCAAGGCCAAGCCATCCACCTGCACATCCCATAGCTTCTTTGCTAGCAGGCATTGGTAAAATATCTCAGATGTTTTTAGCACTACATCCTGTTCGGTAAGCGTATAGCGGAGCTTTTGGATGCTGCGAAAACGATCAACCGCACGAATGCCATTAATCAACTTGCCACCCAAGAATACTACCTGATCCATCTTCATCTGCAAGGCAAACGAGCCTTCTTTCATGGGAGAAGAGGGGATCATGGAATTCACCACTCCCGCCATTACTCCTGCCAGATAGTTAGCGTCATCTGTTGCCGTGGCACTCAAACCACCGGAAAAATCAACCGGTGAAGGAACGGCAGATTTAGGTAGATTGGTTGCCGAAAGACCGTAGGCTCCCTGAAGGGTAAGCTGAGGAAGCAAGTTGCCCCGCACATCCTTATAGGTTTGTTCTGCTTTATAAACGTCTTCCATTGCCATTAGCAATTCTTTGTTATTTTTCTTAGCTTGGTTGATGCTTTCTTCCAAGCCAATTCCCCATAACAAGGAGAACAGTAAAAGGGGGGCTATGATTAAAAGGATTTTCTTCATTCTTGAGACCTCATCTATCGGTTAATATTATATATAGGCGATATTTACGTAATGCCCTAAATGCCATTTGGTTCAAATTGTCCGAGCCTGTATTGCTGTCAATCACTTTAGCAGCTTTAAACATGAGCTTCACTAACGACAATATGGTTGATTACTGCCTCCCAAAGATCATCCAGCATCTTGCTGAAATTCAAGTTTTTTACCTGCGATAGCATGGAGCCTTCGGGTAGAACAGGGCAAGGCCCCTTGTGCTTAGAGAGGATGCGCATGCTATCCATGAGGTTAATAATGCCGGTGCTGCCCATCCACAGCGTTATCCCCACTTCCAGGGGATCAACATCTGCTCTGAT
>JALNXT010000130.1 GCA_023230245.1 Candidatus Cloacimonadota bacterium | reverse complement strand
CCTGATACTCGTAGATCTATTTTTAATTCCCCAACAAATGATGCAACTACTGTGCCTCAAGCATCCAAACCCAAGCGTCCCCTCAATATGGTTTATATTGATGCGAATACGCTTGGCTTTGGCAGACTAAAGGAAAACTTACACCATAATGTGTCTCTTTCTCCATTTTATATCAGCCCCAAAGAAGTTACCCAAGCCGAGTGGAGTCGTTTAATGAAACCCGCAAACTGCACCACATTCGGAGACAACATCCCTGTGGACAACGTAAGCTGGTTTGATATTGCCATTTATTGCAATGGACGCAGCGATATTGAGGGTCTCACGCCCGCATACAAGATCAGAGGAGTGGGAGCTTCCACAGTAGTTACTCTCGACATTAGAGCCAATGGTTATCGCTTGCCCACAGAGGCAGAATGGGAAATGGCTGCCAAAGCAGGGGAACTATTTAACTATAGCGGTTCTGACGATCCAGACGAGATTGCCTGGACGAAAGATAACAGCGGTGGCAAGATTCATCCTCCTGCGACCAAAAGCCCCAATAACTGGAAGATTTATGATATGACCGGTAATGTTGCAGAGTGGTGTTGGGACTGGTTCGATGCTAATTATGTTCGCTCTTTGCCTACCTTTATCAACCCCAGCGGACCAGATACTGGCACGATGAAAACGATTCGCGGAGGTAGCATAAATAACGGTGAGGGTCGCAACCTTAACATTCTGTGGCGCGAGAAGGGCGATCCCAATCGAGGCTATCAGTATATCGGTTTCCGGCTGGTTAGAAGTAGCTAAATAATGTTTTACAAGGGAAGGCGAGGGCTTTCCCTTTTTTTATAGTAAAAAAGCAAATTACTATCACGTTAACTGTATGCCAATAGATAAGATCAATGCATTCCCTTGCCTCTTCCTTGCTTATCCGAAGGGGGGTTCATCGGGATCCGATCGGGATCTCATCGGGTTACATCCCGATCAACACCGCTTCAGATGCGCTTTTATTCTGGTTCGGCAAGCTAGGATGAAGCAACGAAACTATAAAAACCTTTTAGGAACGAAAGTATGCAGCAGATAGTGGTGGATAAATACACCATAAACGTTGTTCACAAGCAGATGAAAACCATTCGTTTGGCGATAAGCGCCAGTACTGGGCAAATCAGGATTTCTGCGCCATTTCATATCAGCGAACAGCAGATAAGGCATTTTGTGGAAAGCAAATTAGCATGGATAGAAAAGCATACTGTCGCAGTTAAACCCCTTGCCAGCACAGCAAGGAAATATATCAACGGGGAGAGCCACTTCCTGGAGGGTAAGGAATTTCAGCTATCCTTAATAGAGAATTCTTCCATAAATAAAGTCAGCCTGATTAGCGACACTACAATAGAGATGCGCAGCGTTGCCGGAACCACCATTGCCAACCGCGAAAACCAGATGTACAATTGGTATCGCGCAAGGCTGGAACAAAGAGCCAAGCCTATCCTTGCGAGGTGGCAGAATGTAATGAACGTACAGCTGAATGAATGGGGGATAAAAAAGATGAAAAGCCGTTGGGGAAGCTGTAATACCAGAGCAAAACGCATCTGGATAAACACAGAACTTGCCAGGAAATCTGATCGCCTGTTGGAATACCTGATTGTGCATGAACTGGCGCATCTGTTGGAAGCATCGCATAATGAAGTTTTCAAAGCCTATATGGATAAGTTTATCCCGGATTGGCGGCAAAGAAGACGTGAATTGAACGGGAAAAAATAGAGACAACTAATAGAGAGGAATTACCATGGCTTCAAAACAAGAGACAGCGGATTACATCCTAACCCAGATCAAGGGCGCAGGAAATGTGTATGCCAAAAAGATGTTTGGCGAATATAGCGTGTATTGCGACGATAAAATTGTAGCATTGGTGGCAGACGACCAACTGTTTATAAAACCCACCGAAGCAGGAAGAGCTTTTCTTGGCAATGTGGAAGAAGCTCCTCCCTATCCTGGGGCAAAGAACTGGTTCTATATCTCAGAAGATAATTGGGATGAGTCGGAATGGCTGACGCAGCTTATAATGGTAACTACGCCCGAAGTGCCATTGCCAAAGAAGAAAAAGAAAACTAAAAGCTAATGTTATTTATATGGCAGAATAAAATAGATGTTGACAGATGTAATGCCTTGAGGATTTTTTACATTCGACTGAATGAAGAGCTGTAACAAAATAGAATATAGTGTGTAGTAGCTGATGCCAGATGAAGTGGTTGCCAATCTCCGAATTGGCAGTAGCAGCAGAGCTGTTAGAGAAGCATCCTCTGGATGCTGTGGCAAATCGGAGTTTGCCACCCCAAAACCTGACGAAGCATTTTGTTGTAAACCACATCCAAGATAAGGAAAAAAGCCATGAAAAGAACGATTTTAATTATCTGCGTTTGTTGTATGTATCTTGCCCTGGGGGCAGTGTGCTATAAACTGGGAGATTACGATACATCTGGCAGTGCTCGATGTGTTGCGATGGAGGGGAACACAGCCTATGTGGCAGATTATTATGCAGGACTAAGGATCTTAGATGTAACAGATCCCAATATTCCGATGCTGTTAGGTTACTGCGCTATTCCCGGGGAAGCTAACGCAATAACCGTTGTCGGAAATATAGCCTATGTGGCTGATGGAACTTATGGACTACAGATAATAGATGTCGCCAATCCCCAGAATCCAACTCTATTAGGTTGCTACGCTACTCCAGGAGATGCTGTTACAGTCACTGTAGTCGATAACGTTGCTTACGTGTTCGCTATTAATTTTAGGCTGATGATCATTGATGTAACAAGTCCCCAGAACCCAGCTCTGTTGGCTTTCTACAATTTATCTGATTATGTCTCTTCAATAAAAGTAGTGGGTAACATAGCCTATGTTACTGATATGGAGGCAGGATTGCAAATCGTCAATATTGCCAATCCTCAGAACCCTATCCTGTTAGGCTCCTTGGATACCTCCGGTTTTGCTTTATCCATTGAGGTTGTTCAGAACACAGCCTATGTGGTAGATTATGACGAAGAATTGAATGAGACAGCATTGATGATCATCGATATCGCAAATTCACAGAACCCTACTCTGATAGGTTCATACGATACTCCCGGGCAAGCTACCTCGTTGACCGTTGTCGGAAATAAAGCGTATGTGGCTTATGGTGATGCAGGACTGAAGGTCATCGATGTCGCCGATCCCCAGAATCCTACTCAGTTGGGTTATTACGATACTCCCGATTATGCTAATTCAGTTGTGGTAGTTAGCAACACAGCCTATGTGGCAGATGGTGATTCTGGACTGCAGATCATTAATGTCGCCAATCCCCAGAACTCTGCTCTGCTTGGTACCTACGATACACTAGGAAACGCTTCCTCAATTTTCGTAGTCGAGAACGCAGCCTATTTGGCAGATGGTAATTCTGGACTGCAGATCATTAATGTCGCCAATCCCCGGAGCCCTATTCTGTTAGGTTCCTGCGATACACCAGGATGGGCACAGTCAGTTTCGGTGGTTGGTAACACAGCCTATGTGGCAGATAGGGGTGCTGGCCTGCAGATTATCAATGTCGCCAATCCCCAAAACCCTATCCTTATTGGTTCTTACAATACGCCAGGATATGCCTACTCAGTATCGGTGGTTGGAAACACTGCCTATGTGGCAGATTGGAATGCAGGTCTGCAAATAATCAATGTTACCAATCCCCAGAATCCTAGCCTACTGGGTTCTTTCAATATGACAGGACTAGCTATGTCAGTTACTGTGGTTAGGAACATCGCTTACGTGGCAGATTATATAGGGTTAAAAATCATCAATGTCGCCAATCCCCAGAGCCCTACTATGGTGGGTGAATACCATAGCTCTGGTCGCTCATGCTCAGTTACAGTGGTGGGAAACCTAGCCTATGTAGCTGAGGGTAAGGATGGACTTAATATTTTAGATATCTCCAATCCCTATAATCCCACCTCTTTAGGCCGGATTCTGCGTCATCTGACAAGCCAGATTAAAACCTGTTTAGTAAAGTCGAATCTGCTTTTCTTCTCCGATATCAATTGGAATGAAATCAGTTGTTATGATATCAGTAACCCGAATTCGCCTGAACTTGTTGAAAACATTGTCTGGAATCTGAGCACTTCTGAAATGTGTGTTGAGGGGGACAAACTATATATGGCAAATGAAAGCTATGGTTTAGGCATCCTCGACCTGCGAGATGTTGATATTGAGGACGCTTTGCTTGTTCCAGCTCCAGAGGTCGTTCTTAGCAGCTATCCAAATCCTTTCCACGTTGGTACTACAATAGAGTTTACCCTGCCCAAGAGCGAACAGGTAAAGCTGAGTTTGTATAACATCAAAGGGCAACTCGTGCGGGAATTATGCGACGAGAATAAGCAATCGGGTAGTTATTCACTTGAGTGGGATGGTAGGGATAGAGGCGGTAGAAATGTACCTGTTGGTATCTATCTTGCCAAGATCAGCTACGGCAATAAATCCTTTACCAAGAAGATTACGAGATGGTGAAAATCTGTGCGTCTTCGAGTTCAAAGTGCCTCAGTGTCTTGGAGTTCAAAGTGCCTCAGTGTCTTGGAGTTCAAAGTGCCTCTGCTATCTTTATAATTACCTGTATCTTAGCGGCATTTTGGACTTCATATACTTGCTTGGTTTCTTGAAGTCCAAAGAGCCTGTATGTTATTGGTAAGTATAAAGATAAAGATGGCTCTTTGAACTCCAAGGCTAGATATCAATCCCGGCTTTGAAGTACATGTGGCTCATATAAATAGTAACAAGTGGTTATTTGTATCAGCCACATGAACTCCAAAACACGCAGCGACATCTAAACTCCATAACTCGGTATCTGCATAAAAAGCAATTGACAAAATCGGGCAGTTAAAATCTACTGCACCAACGATGTAAATACGTGAACAACGTATAGCACAAGCTCCATATTTTGCAGGAGCTTATAGTTCTTTAGGAGGAACAATGTTATCCTTTAACGGGGATACTTGTAATGAGTATCGCTGTGGCTTGGGACATATCCCAGCCACTAAACTTCAACAAATTTACAGCAGTTTGATTTTCTGCTTGGGTGGCGGAGCTTTACGCTTATGCCAGAACCATGCCGGGGATCATATTGCCACAACAAGTGGAGGTTCCAGTGAGTAACCACGACAATCGTATTCGGATCAAGCTTAAAGCATACGACC
>JALNXT010000128.1 GCA_023230245.1 Candidatus Cloacimonadota bacterium | reverse complement strand
AATCACGGCATTCGCCAGAGCCAGGATGTTGCCAGTGCTGCGGTAGTTCTGTTCCAGGCGGATACTGCGCACCGAAGCATAATCGCGCTCAAACTCCAGAATATTGCGCAAGGTAGCCCCACGGAAACTGTAAATAGCCTGGTCGTCATCACCTACCACGCAAACCCGTTGGTGTCCGGCTGCTATTTGGTGGATTATCTCAAACTGAGCTTGGTTCGTATCCTGATATTCATCTATCATCACATACTGAAACTGGTTGCGATACTTTTCGCGGACGGCATCGTTGCTCTGCAAAAGCTTAGCTGTAAAGAGCAGGATATCGTCAAAATCCATTGCCTGGTTCAATAACAACTGTTGCTGATAGAGGCGATAGATGTTCAGGAAGCTGTTAAACTCTTTGTCTTCGCCCGCGGCGTATTCTTTTAGATCTTCAGGTAACATGAGTTTGTTTTTATAGCCCCCGATGCGGTTTAAGACTTTGTTAATGGGCATTTTCGTCGCATCAAAGCCGTGCTCTTTGTACAGCTTCTTCAGCAAGGATTTCTGTGCATCATCGTCGTAAATAGAATAATTGGAATTGAAGGGCAGATGTGCTGTTTCAAAACGCAGGATGCGCGAGCATAACGAATGGAAAGTGCCCACCCACAAGCTACGCATGGGAATGTTGAGCAGGCTTTCAAGGCGTTCTTGCAGCTCTCGCGCAGCTTTATTGGTGAAGGTTACAATCAGTATTTTCCAGGGCGGAACTTGTAACTCACGTATCAGGTACGCAGCGCGATAGATGATGGATTTAGTCTTGCCCGAACCAGCACCGGCAAGCACTAATATCGGATTCTCGGTATCGGTTACTACCTCTAACTGACGCTCGTTCAGCTCCTCACGATAGCTTTTTGGAATCATCGGTTAATCGGGAATATTTACAGGTGGGATTTCAGCTCTAGCACCTTCCAGATTGCCGGCTCCAGGATAAAACTTAAACGCTGATATCTTATAGAAATAGAAGTGATTTCCTGCGATCACAGTGGGCCCGCTATGGATAAACGAGTTGTTGGCTGCATCATTAACCGTGCCTACAAGAGTGTAGGATGAGAAGTATCCCAAGCCACGATAGATGTAGTATCCAGAAGTATTCGCTGGATCATTAGGCGTCCAGCGCAAGGTTACACTTTTGATTGGGGCATGAGCAGAAGAGGCGGTAGCAGTTGGGTTCTGCACAGCGTCGGGAACTACCACGTTGGGGTTTCCAATCGGGTCTAAAGGATTACTGCGCTTTAACCCGCAAGAACTGAGTGTAATAAGCAACACCAGCAAGAATAACGCAAACCGTAGCTGATGTGATTGCTTAGTAAGAAAAGCCACGCCGAAGCCCATTAAAACCTCACTTCTACACCTTCCGGTGATACTTGAATGGCATTGTTTTGGCTGCGCTCCAGGATGTTGCGCCAAAGGTTGGTGTTGTACTGCTGAGTAGTCTGAATCGCATCAAAGATATTGTAAACCCATACGATGCTGGCAAAGCCCAACATGATTTGCGAGTATTGAAACGGACTCTGGGCAGCTTTGTAATAGTCCTCAATTTCCTCTGCCTGAGTCGCCTTTTTGTAAAGCCGGTAATTTGACATCGCCCGATCCCAGAAATAGAGCGATGTGCCTATTAGCACCAATTCTGTGCTTAGAATCAATGTGCCCTTGGTGCTGGCTTTGCTGGAAAACTGCCCCCAGCCGGGAATAGTGGCAGATTTGATAATATTGGCATTTACCGGCTGCGCCTCAAGTTCGTAAATTTGCAACAGGCTCTGTCTGGCAGAAAGCTGTTCCCGATAAGCACTGCGATCGTTATAGTCTTTCCAGCCATACTTGGTGCTATCGGAAAACGCTTGAATATCAAAACTCTGCGCGCATAGAGGCAGCACGAAAAGCAGGAGCATAAATATCGTAATTAAAGAGGAGTAAGCTTTGTAGAACTGCGTCATTTTAGCAAGTCCTCCGAAAGTCGGTTCAAAGGCACGATGCTTTTTTCTCTCAAGTTTATCTGCCACAAGTAAAGATAAGTTTCGCTGGGAGTTAGTAAATCATAACGTGCTTCGTACTTATACTGACCTGTAGAGAGCAGTATCTTCCAGCCGCTGTCTTTAATCTCAGAAGACTTGTACAGTTTCAGCAGTTCTTGCTTTTTATTGCGGATGCGGGTGTTCAGCAATCCTCCCCGGTATTCATCGATTATTTTCTTAGCGAAAGCAGTGGGGTTTTTAGTCGCATCAATCAGGTTTTGCATTTGAATGGCTTTTTGTTTGTATTCGGGCTTGGGATCCAGAGCAAAAGCTTGGTTAAACGCTTTAACCGCATCGGTATTTTTGCCGGTTGCCTCATATTTATCACCATCGGAAGCGAGTTCCACTGCCTTACGGATATTGTCTTGGATAACCAACAACCGATTAATAGCATTAAGGGCAGGCTGGTAATCGGGAATAATATCGAAGGTTTTACGGTAATGAACTAAAGCATTCGCATAATCTCCGGCTTCCAACAAGCTGTTCCCCTTGCTTACATAAAGGGAAGTAATTGCTTCCAGACGGCGGTATATCTGCGCCTTTTTCTCTGGATAGTATTGCATGGCGATACGGAAGAGGCGGTCGGCTTCCACATAGTCCTGAGCTTCTATATATGTTTCTGCGTGGTTCTCATATACGTCCGATATTTGTAGATTTAGCTTGTTCACATCCACAACCGGATACTTGGATAGTTCAAATAACAGATTCAGCGCATCGGCATAGTACTCTTTATTGGTTAGCACTTTGGCGTATTCTATCTTACCGGGGATAAACTTTTGGACATAGGTTCGCGCTTGGATTTCAAAAGAGTTATTGGGATAATCATCGTACAGCTTCATATAATCGCGCCACGCAGCTTCCTGGTCGTTGCTGATTTCCATGAAGTAACTTATTCTGCGATAGCGTGTTTCCGGGATTAAAGGGCTTTCGGGTGCTTCCCGTATTATCGCATCCAGATAAGCCTTGCCCTTGGCTGGATCCCCGCTTTTAAAGGCTGCTGCACCCAGGCCTATGTAAATCTCTGCTAAACGCAGGTTGGCTTCTTCGGAATTGGCAAGCTTGTAAAAGCGTTCAGCCAAAACCCAGTTTTGTTTCTCAACGGCTGCTTCGCCCAAGGCGGAATAGCTCTCCGAGCGTAGCAATTCCGCTCTGGTAACTATCGCACCATTGTTGCCGCTGTTTATTAAATCGTCCAATTCCACTATTGCTGCTGCATAGCGTTTGCCTGTATATAGCTCTTCGGCACTCTTCAAGCGGTTTATCTCGCAGCCACCAACCAAAAGCAGCAATAAAAGAACCGCCAAAGCATACAGGATTCGCTTGCCTTTATACGACATAGACTAGGTCTTCCTCGGCAAACTCATAGAGGTCTTTGTCAAGCTCATCTTTGCGGGCTTCCAAGCTTACTGAAATGCCATGGGTGAGGATTATCCTTCTTATGTCCCGATACTTCAGCTTTAGAATCTGCTCTGCTTCGGGATGCCCGGCATCAACAATAATGGTATCTACGCCATTGATAAACTCCGCAATGCAATCGGTGGTACCCAAATCGCTACTATATACCAAATCACCTTTTGCACCCGTGAATTTAAGCGAATAGGACTTCATTTGATTGGCGAGGCTGTGATCCTTGATTATATTGGTATAACCGTATAGATGATCTGTGTTCGCTGCATAAATCCAATCGAAATACAGCTCTGCCTGTTCCATTTCCAATATCTGCAACTTAAACGAGAACTTTTCTGTAAAGGTGTACATAACATGCAGGATATCCATGATCACCGAAGGTCTTTCTGGCAGGAAAAGATAAAGCGGCTTGGTTCGCCCCGCAAGATAAAGCCATTGCAATAGGATAAATAAGCCACTAACATGATCTGGGTGGTAGTGAGTGATAAACACCGCATCCAGTTCTTCCGGACTAATCTTACTCTCTATTAGCCGCTTTGTGCAACCGTCTCCACAATCTGCTAATACTGTGCAGCCTTCATTGCGGATTAATACGCTGGATAGATTTCTATCTGCTTGGGGTAACCCGGAACCTGCGCCTAAGATGATTGCTTCCATACCTAAAACCTTCTATTTTCTCTGATTGGGTGGCACTACTATCGGCACTTGATCCAGCTTCCGTCCGAAGAACAGGAAGAACAATGCAAACATGCTGGTGGTGATGATCAAGAGTTGGCGGCTGCCAATCCTAAATATAATAATCGAAGTGAGCACGATAAGCACGTTGATGGTGTAGATTATCGCCGCCGTTACTTTTATAGAGCCGAGTACGGTATTTATCCGATGCGTGCTGTGGTCTTTGCCACCTTGCATCACATGCCTGCCATCGCGTTTGCGGGTGAAGCTTACTAGCGAGATATCAAAGATGGCATAGGATAGCAGCAACACCGGCAGTAAATAGAAGAACTTATCATTATACCTGTTGCCCGCATGCTGCGCCATCAGAATCCCCATTGAAGACAGGAAGTAACCGATAAACATGCTGCCCGCATCCCCTAAGAAGATACGTGCCGGATTGAAATTGAAGGGGAGAAAGCCAAAAGCTGAGCCGGCAAAGCTTAGCGAGATCAATGCCATCAAAGCCATGGCTTCGTGATTTGCCTGTGTGGTATTGGTAAGCGCAAAGGCAAAGAAACCCAAGCCCAAGATACCTGCCATGCCACTGATGATCCCATCCATATTATCCAGGAAATTGAGGGCATTCATCAGCCCCACCATCCATAATATCATAAGAGGAAAAGAGATATAGATACTGCCAAGCATTAGCTTTAGCTCTACAATGCTGAAATTACTGAGGATAAAGATGCCACTTACCAGGAATTGCCCCAGCATTTTAACAATAGGCTGCATTCCTCTGCGATCGTCGATCAACCCGATAATCACGATAAGCGCAGTACCTGCCAAATAACCCATCATCGGCTTATCAAAATAACGCCCGGGAGAGATGAGGACATCGTAAACACATAAGAGCACGAAACCAAGAGCCACGCTTAAACCGCCTAACAAGGGTACGGTTTTTAGGTGTATCTTTCTCGCTTCGGGTTTATCCACGAAGTTCAGCTTGTTTGCCATACGTATTATAAATGGCGTGAGACCATACACAAACAGCCATGCCATGATGAACACACTTAGGTATTCATATATCCGATTATCCATTAATTCTCCACTTT
>JALNXT010000127.1 GCA_023230245.1 Candidatus Cloacimonadota bacterium | reverse complement strand
TGCCAGAGCGTCTTCCAGATCCTTCTGAATTAACCTTTTTAGTGGTCTTGCTCCGAAAGCGGGATCGTATCCTGTCTTGGCAATATAATCCACCAAGCCTTCGGAAAAGCTGATCTGCAAGTTTTGTTTTTCCAGTCTGGCTGCCAGTATCGCAAGCTGAAGCAAAACAATCTTGCGGATATGTTCGGGATTTAAGCGGTGAAACACGATAATATCATCCAGCCGGTTCAAAAACTCCGGACGGAAGTATTGCTGCAATATGCTCATCAGCTTCGGTTTAAGCGTTTCCAAACTACTGTCAGAGGCTTCAAATATCTCCTGCGAAGCGATGTTACTGGTTAAGATGATCACACTGTGCCTGAAATCCACCGTTCGCCCCTTCCCATCGGTAAGCCTGCCCTCATCCAAGATCTGCAACAGGATATTAAATACATCCGGGTGCGCCTTTTCGATTTCATCTAAGAGCAGCACGCTGTAAGGACGCCTTCTGATCGCTTCCGTAAGGTATCCACCTTCTTCGTAGCCCACATATCCTGGAGGTGCGCCGATCAATCTGGAGACGCTGTGTTTCTCCATAAACTCGCTCATATCAAGCCTTAAGAGAGCCTTTTCGGTATCGAAGAGATAGCTCGCCAAAGCCTTTGCCAGTTCTGTTTTACCTACACCCGTGGGACCCAGAAAGATAAACGAGCCGATGGGACGGTTTTCGTCGCTAAGTCCGCTTTGACTGCGCCGAATAGCATTTGCCAGCGCGGTGATGCCTTCTTCCTGTCCAACCACCCGTTTTGCCAAAACTCCTTCGAGTTCCAGCAGTTTCTGCCTTTCGCTTTCCGCCAGCTTGGAAACAGGGATGCCTGTCCATTTGGATACCACTTCCGCCACCATTTCTTCATCAACCTGTTCTTTCAGCAGGCTATCGGCATTGTTCAAGGATAACTTGGAGCTAAGTTCCTGCAATTCTTTTTCTTTTTGGATTATAGTGCCATAACGTAATTCGGCGGTCTTTTCGTAGTTCCCTTCACGTTCTGCTTTATCGGCGGCACTTTTCAAGCTGTCAATTTCCGTTTTAAGCTCTCTTATTTTATCCAAATTTAGCTTTTCATGTTCCCAACGCAGGCGTAAGGATTTATCAAGCTCGCTAAGCTGAGCAATTTCGGTCTTTATCTTTTCCAGCCTGTCTTGCGAAAGCTGGTCGGTTTCTTTTGCCAGAGACAGGCGTTCAATCTCAAGCTGCCTCAATCTGCGTTCGGATTCGTCCAATTCCACTGGCAGTGAATCTATCTCCATCCGCAGCCTGGCGCAAGCTTCATCGATCAGGTCTATAGCTTTATCGGGCAAAAAGCGATCCGCAATATAGCGTTCTGACATCTGAGCAGCGGCTACCAGTGCATTATCGGTAATCCGCACCCCATGATGCACCTCATACTTTTCGCGTATTCCACGCAAGATGGAAATAGTATCTTCCACACTTGGCTCTGCGATCAACACTGGCTGAAAGCGCCTCTCCAGCGCAGCATCTTTTTCGATATACTTGCGGTATTCATCCAAAGTTGTGGCACCTATGCAATGCAAACTGCCCCTTGCCAGTGCTGGCTTTAACATGTTGGAAGCATCCACAGAACCTTCCGCTGCTCCGGCTCCCACCACGGTGTGTAATTCGTCTATAAACAGGATAACTTTACCGGCAGATTTCTCCACCTCCGAGAGCACCGCTTTCAAGCGTTCTTCAAACTCTCCGCGGAACTTTGCGCCGGCAATCAGAGATGCCATATCCAGCTCTAACAGCTCTTTATCTTTCAGGTTTTCTGGCACATCACGGGCTATTATCCGCAAGGCTAAGCCTTCGGCAATGGCAGTTTTGCCCACCCCGGGTTCGCCAATTAAGATGGGGTTGTTCTTGCGTCGGCGAGAGAGAATCTGGATGCTGCGGCGAATTTCTTCATCACGCCCGATCACGGGATCAAGTTTATCGGTGCGGGCAAGACGGGTCAGATTGCGGGTATATTTCTCCAAAGCCTGAAACTTCGCTTCCGGATTCTGGTCGTCCACCCTTTGGTTGCCACGCAGCTCTTTTAAGGCATGCAATAGTTTGTTTTGTTGCAAGCCATTGGATTTAAGGATATTGGCAGCTTCTTTCCCTTTGGCAAGCAACCCCAACAGCAAGTGTTCCAGGCTGATATAATCGTCCTGAAGCTGATCTGCCTCTTTTTCCGCCTGGTGCAAAATATCCAACACTTCCTGGGAAAGATACTGCTGTGAAGTTCCGCTAATGCGCGGTAATTTCTGCAAGGCGTTCTCTATTGCGGTCTGCACCGCAGCAATGGGTACTTCCAGCTTCTGCATGATCGGCTGCACCAAGGTATCATCCTGCGCCAGCATCGCCAGCAGCATGTGTAAATCTCTAATTTCCTGATGCCCCCTGCTGGAAGCGAGTTCCTGCATTGCGGTAATCATCTCTTGAGATTTAATGGTAAAACGTTGTGTGTTCATATCTACCTCCAACTAAACACAAAATAACCGGGTTGGTGCAGATGTCAAGAGAAAAGTTAGCAGACGCGTTGCAAGACTGCCAATTTGCTTTGGTTAGCCGACGTCCCCGTCGGCTCTTATCTCCCAGCTCTAAAACAACTACCAAACTTCCATTCGCTAACACAAAACAGAGAACCCTTCGAAGCTCGGAAGGCAGGATCCGACGGGGACGTCGGATATCCAATTGTCAGGTTTCTAGCTCAATAAACTTGCGATGCGAAGCAAAGGCTATCTGCGGCAGCGTGTTTAAGGAAACAAACACAGCTTCTTCTGCATCGTCGCCAGCTTGCAATTTACCGCCAGTAATCTCAATGCGAAAGCCGATATTGAGAATTTTATCGTAGATGGGGCTGTTGCCATAGTGCCAACCTATGCAGTGGCTACTTTTCCCCAGCAATCCGGTTTCTTCCTGCAGTTCTTCCAGGGCGTTTTCTTCGGGGCTGAGGTTAATCTCCATATAGCCGCTGGGTAAAGCCCATTCGCCTGCCTGGGGTTCAAATTTACGTTTCACCAGCAGGATTTCGCCGGCATCATTAAATGCCACAATTGCCACTGCCGGAACGGGATTTTTGTAATAGACCCATCCACAGGCCGGGCATTGAGGACGGATTTTACCTTCGCGATCGCTATCGATCTGCAAAGCATGCCCGCAGCGCAGGCAAAAGTTCACATTGGGGTAAGAAGATTTATTCAATTTCATCATGGTGCAAGCTTTGGACAGTGCATAAATTAGTCAAACCCAAAAAGCTTGCATATACGCTTAAGATTCTATTTATCTCAGATCTCCCGATGGATGGTTGAAGGCGATATTCCTCAGGATAAAAAATGATAGATATCGCATTATCAACCAAGGGTTTATCTCTATATGGCCAAAGATATTCTTGATTTTTCCTTAAATGGCTCTTGCTTTACGACGTGTATCTTAAGTATATCATCAGTATATCATCCGTATATCAACCGTATATTATATATGGATGATATATGGTTGTTTCACTTATGATTGACGTGCATAAGCAAGGGCGAAACTTGGATTTCACACAAAATAATCCGTAAAAGTACTCGCTTCGAGTGCTCACAGCCCTGATGGCTCGCAGGAATGGCGTCCTGCGCTACGCTTAGAAGCGGTAATCGAAGGAGATGCCTTGAAGCTGGGGATTGGGGCTGATTGTCAGGCGGGGAGTATCGCTTAGCACCAGCTTGGCACTTACATAGCCAATCACCGCACCCACGAAAACATCGCTAGACCAGTGGCGGTTATCGTTCAGACGGGAGAGCGAAGTTAAAGTGGCGATCGTATAAACGGCGGGAGCTACCCAACTGCTTTCCTGATATTGAGAGGCTAAAATGGGTGCCAGACTCCAGACCAGTGTGGTATGTCCGGATGGAAAGCTATCCCTTTTCTTATAAAGTCCGGTTTTATTCCAAAGCTCTTTACCGTTATCTGCCGAAGGTCTTTGTCTTTGGGTGACAAGCTTTAGGGTTTGAGTTACCGCTTGGGACAGTACAAAGCTTTTCACACAGAGCATACCCGTGTCGATAGTCTGCTCGGAATCGGCTAAATATCCACTCAGCACCGTTAATCCTATCGCAGGAATCATGTATTTACCTTCGCCAAACTGCTTGAATCCGGTCATTATATTATCCATCTGTGCTGTCCGGTTTCGCTGGTAGAAATCCCTTAGTTCTTCATCCCAAATATAAAGTGCACTGGCAGTCACAACCACTGCACCGGCTTTAGCCCAGTCGCTGCCTTTCCACTCCAATGGTGCTTTTGCCCCCTGGTACACAGTGTGGGGATAGGACAAGCAATAGGCGTGAAGATAGCTATCCTGTTCTTTGGCAAAAAGAGAGGACATGCATAGCAGCATCATTAGCAGGGCAAGGATCAACACTTTTCTCATGTAAACAAAAGCTTCTTATCCCTGCTGAGTGTCAAGGTTAAAAGCGATAATAGAACGCTGATAACTGGATCGACATGATTAACAATGATTAAAAGACTTTAAACAAAGAGTAAAAGAGCCAAAGAGAAGTGGAAAGGTGTAAGAGTGGAAAGGTGCAACAAAGACTGAAGATAGTGTGATTTAGTTGTGTACTTAAGCTCTCTTTTGCTCTTTATTAAATATATTTCGGTGCCTTCGGTGTTCTCGGTGGTAGAGATATATTCTTTATACTTACACGAAGATTGAGTTTAGCAGCATCGGAATGCTGCTCTACAATGCTCTTTAGCTCTTTTACTCTTTGTTAAAAATATTTCGGTGAATTCGGTGTTCTCGGTGGTAGAGATATAGTCTTTATACTTACACGAAGATATCGTTTAGCAGCATTAGAATGCTGCTCTACATTGCTCTTTAGCTCTTTTACTCTTTATTAAATATATTTCGGTGAATTCGGTGTTCTCGGTGGTAAGATAAAGAAAAACGCTGTCTCTTCCCGTGTAGGATGAGGACAGCGTTTTAAAGGAATGTTTAAATTATCAGTAGTTAACGATTATAAGCCAAACCAGCCAGTGGATTTAACGGCTACCTGGCGGACATTGGTAACCTTGAACAGATATTCGTATTGGAAACTTACCCCATCGATAATCACTGGCATAACCAGCTTCAATTCTTTGCCATTATAACGAACCGCAGTAGCGTAATCTGTAGGCAATAGAGGAGTGCGGATGTAGCTGCCAAGCAAAGAGGATAGGCTTACGTGGTCAGCAGAAAAGATGGTA
>JALNXT010000126.1 GCA_023230245.1 Candidatus Cloacimonadota bacterium | reverse complement strand
AGGGCTTGCAGGGAAACCGCAACCCCTTTGTGGATCACCCCGAGTTTGTAGCCCGCATTTGGGGTGGAGGAAGCTCTGCAGAAGATGATATTTTGCTTAGTATCCCCGCTCTGCAAATCTCCGCTGCCTACCCCAATCCCTTTGTGAACGGACTTTCCATTTCTGTGCAAGCCAAATCTCCCGCTCCTGCCACCACCACCGTGTATAACCTGAAAGGACAAAGGATTTACACGGCTATCAACCCCATGATTGAAGGCGAAAACAAACTGCGATGGAGCGGTCTGGACGCTAGCGGCAGACAAGCCCCCGCCGGAGTGTATTTCATCCGCGTGGAAGCAGACAAAGAACAAGCCCTTACCAGAGTGATAAAACGCTAATCTTGACCCTTTAGGCGACGACTATATCTTCTTAAAAAATACCTTGTTATTTGCAAAATCGTCGTTTTTTCCTTTTTTCTCCCTTGCTTTAGCCTGTAAATCATAAGCTTAACATCCCTATATCATCCGTATATAATATACGGTTGATATACGGGGGATATAGGCATGATATATATCGTTAAGCAAGGGTAAAGAAAATATCATGTAAATCTTGACAAATTCATCCAAATACACATAGATGGTGTTGAGTGAACTGATGACTTAGAGATTATCTATAAGTCTAAGGCTGGCATGAACTAAGGCAAGGTGGTCTGGATATTTGTAATTAGTGTTTACACACTTAAGAAAGCCCCTTGGTTGATCAATAATCGCAGGCCCCAAGGAGAAATTATTTGATTTTGCGCAAGCAGCCTGCACCCCAGTATTTACTGTCAGGCAAGCACTTAGTGCATTTTGCCTGCCCCGAAAGAAATCTGCCTTGCTTCCCACTGTGGAATATCATCAACAACTTCCAAACCCTGCAACCCAAAATTACACCTAAACAAAGGAGTATTACCTATGAAAAAGTTATTACTGGTCATATTCGCTTTAGCAATCGCCCTGATTGCTTTTGCTGAAGTTCGTTTCGGCGAACGTCCTTTTATTGATATCTTTAAAGTACCTGACAGCGCTATTGAAAAAGGCCACATCAGGATTAAACTAAACGAAAAGTATTCCGAACATACCGCTGCCTTAACTCAAATCGACGGTGCCGTAATGAAGTTTGAAATCAAGGACTTGGACGCCCTAAACAAAAAGTATGGAGTCAGCAAGATCACGCAGGTCTTCGGCGATCCTGCCAAAAACAAAAAATATGGTTGGCGGCATATCGAATGGGGCTTACATCTATGGTTTGACCTGCAGTTTGACAGCCAGAAAGACATCCGGGACATCGTGATGGCTTACCGGGACTTGAAGAACAGTGTCCAATGGGCAGAACCTGAATATACAAAAACCTTGCTAAGTATCAATCAGGACGAAGTTGCAGGGATATATGAAAACCTGAGCCGTTGGACGCCAAATGACCCCCGCTACGCAGAACAATGGCATTACAACAACACTGGTCAGACAAGCGGAACAGTTGATGCCGATATCGACCTTCCCGAAGCCTGGGAAATAGAGAAAGGCCACCCAGATGTGATAGTACAAGTAAATGACGGCGGTATCCAAACCAACCATCCGGATTTGAGCGGTAATCTGTGGATTAACACAGGAGAAATCGCCGGTAATGGCATAGACGACGATGCAAACGGCTATCTAGACGATATCTATGGTTATAATTTTGTGAGTGACATTGGCGAAATCTACCCTCATCAGCACGGCACTCACGTGGCTGGCACCATCGCTGCCAGATCAAACAATGGCACAGGCGTTGCCGGTATCGCGGGTGGCAATGGCAGCATACCCGGGGTAAAATTGATGTCCACGCAGGTTTACGAACTTTTCTATAGCGGTGGGTGGGCGCCCGCTATCGCCTACGCAGCCGACAACGGTGCAGCAATTTCTCAAAATAGCTGGGGCCATGTAGATCCTGATATTTATGAGCAGCCGGTTTTGGATGCTATCGATTATTTCAACGCCAATGGTGGTGGCACTGTCATGGATGGAGGGATCAGCATCTTTTCCGCAGGCAATGAAAACTCCAACGGTCTATTCTATCCTGGCTGCTACAGCGGCACCTTTGCAGTATCAGCCATCAACCATGAAAACAAGAAAGCCTGGTATTCAAACTTTGGCACCGTGATTGACGTCTCAGCTCCCGGCGGCGAAAAAACGAACCACGAGTACGTAGAAGGAGTGCTGAGCACAGATATTGGGAGTGGTTACACCTTCCTGGAGGGAACATCCATGGCTTGCCCTCATGTTTCAGGTGTGGCTGCCTTGGTGCTCTCTTATGCCCACCGCAATGCTATAACCCTTACGAACACACAACTGGCAAACATTCTGCGCAATACCACAGACAATATTGACGCGGCGAACCCAGGTTTTATTGGTCAGTTGGGAACAGGACGTATAAACGCTTATTCCGCAATAATGGCAGCAGACTTAACCAGACCAATTTGCAGCATCACAAGCCCCGGCAGCGGAGAGGTTTTTGCTCTGGGCAGCAGCATTACCGTGAACGTAAGCGCAACAGATTCCGATGGTTCCATCACCGGCGTGGCATTCTATCTGGATGGGGCACTAAAGTTTACGGATACCATAACACCCTATTCCTGGGTGTGGAACAGCAGCGGAGAAGCTCATGGCAACCACATAATCAAAGTAATAGCTACTGATAATAGTGCCAAAACTGTCGATCGCGCCATAACTATCACTTTGCTGGCACCTGCAGATGAAGGATTCGAAGCTGGACACTTCCTCTTGCATCCTTGGGTGAATAACAGTTTGATACCCTGGACGATTCAGACTTCTGAAGTATTTACCGGTAGCTATGCAGCCAAATCTGGCTATATAGGTTACAGTGGTTCCACTACCTTGAGCTATCCAGTCGAGGTAAGCACTGCCGGAAACATCAGTTTCTATTACAAAGTATCCTCTGATCCAGATAGTGATTATCTCAAATTCTATATAGACGCCGTTCAACAAAGCCAATGGTCTGGAGTAATGGGTTGGTCAGGTGTAAGTTATCCAGTTACAGTAGGCTTACACACTTTCACCTGGACATATTCCAAGAACAGCTTTAATGACTATGGCAGCGACTGCGCCTGGCTGGATCACATCGTTTTCCCGCCGTTGGCACCGTATTACGCGCCACCTCAGAATCTGGCAGCAATAGGTGGCGATGGAATTGTAAGCCTTAGCTGGCAAGCACCCGCAATCGGAATCCCCACAGCATATAAGATTTACCGAAACGCTGTATTCCTGACCACCGTAACCGGCTTAAATCATTCCGATACCAGCGTTGCCAACAATACCACTTATAGCTATTACGTAACCGCGGTGTATGCAGGCGGAGAGAGCGGTCCTTCGCAATCCGTCTCAGCTTATCCCACCAACCTGTTTACCATCCCAATCATGATTGGTAATGGCACAAACACTCAGGATTATCCCATTAACAGAAATAACACTCACTCCAGCTATGAATCCATCTATCTGGCATCTCAAATTGGTCAAGCTTGCTTGATCAAATCCGTCGGGTTTAACAAAGCCAACGGGACAAATCTTACTCCCATTGGGGCTGTATCCATTTATCTGAAACATACCAGTGAATCCGCTCTTGCCGATGGAACTTACAGCCTGACAGGCTATACGCTTGTCTATAGCGGTAACTTCCCTAATACAGCCACTACCGGGTGGATGGAAGTGAAACTCGATAACTTCTTTGATTATAATGGTAGCTCAAACCTTGCCATGCTCATAATCAAAGGCCATCAAGCCGCAGTCAGCTCAAACAACCCTACATGGTCATATTCAGATACTGCAAACTATCAAGCCCGCGGAGCCAGCGAACATTCTTCCCAGCCATCGAATCTTTCGAAAAGCAAAAGGTTGCCCAATCTGAAGTTGCAGGCTTATGTAGCGGTAGGAATCTTTTATCCGGCATTGAACCTAAGTGCTATCAGTGGGAATACTTTAGTAAAGCTCGCATGGCTGGCTCCTCTTGCAGGTACTCCCACGGGCTATAAGATTTACCGGAATGCTTCGCTATTGACCACGGTAACAAGCCTCACATATACCGATTACGCTGTGGTTAATGGAACCAGCTACAGCTACTATGTGGTAGCTTCCTATTTCAGTGACGATGCTGCTGCCACCGATACAGTCTATGCCATCCCGATTCTTGTTAGCTCTGCCATCATCGGGGAAGGGACATCCAGCAATGGCACCGACCAAGCCTGTCCCATCAACATCTATATTAGAAGTTTGCACGGACAAGCAGTTTATACCGCAGCAGAACTCAACGCCAAAGGTGTTTTCGGTCCCATAGACATCACCAAGATTGGTTTCAACGTAACCGATATAAGCGGATATGCCATGCCCAACTACCTTATCCGCATGAAACATACCACTGCCACCAACGTTGCATCTTGGGTAGATGCAACAAACCTAATTACGGTCTGGAGCACCACCTCATACCAGCCCGCAATAATGGGCTGGAACATGTTTACTCTGCAAACTCCTTTCACCTGGAATGGAACTGATAACCTGCTGATCGATACTGCCTTTAGTCTGGCTGCATCATGGGATTACAGTGGGACAACCCAGTGTTCAACAGTTATCAACGGTTATCGTTTTACACGTAACGATTACAGTAACCAAACCGATGTCTTCACAGGTGGTTCGATCTCCTATAACCGCCCCAATGTCAAGTTTGTCTTAGATGTGGGGCAAGTGATAGTATCGCAGATCGTGGTTAGCCCTTCCTCCCTATCCTTTGGCGTAGTGGACGTTGGCTCCAGCAGTGTGCAACAATTCACTATCCAGAACATCGGAACGGAACCCCAGATTGGCTATATCAGCACTCCAGATGGATATACTGTGGGAGAATTGAGTGAACCACGCGTTCTAGCTGCTGGAGCAAAGAGTATCCAGAAGCTCAGCTCAGCTCGGGCTGAAACCCGCAACAATCTGAGCTTTAATATCCCCGTTGGAGTAACAAAGACCTACGGTCTAACCTTTGCTCCTGAAGCCACTGGTGCCTACAACGGCAATGTAGTGATCAACATCGAGGGTGATGAAGTAAGCACGATCGCTATCTCTGGCGAAGCAAATATACCAGAAGTTTATCCCATAGTGCTGCCCTTCTTCGAAGGCTGGGATATGGGCAATTTCGAAACAAATAATTGGACAATCGACAGTTCCAACTGGGGAATCGAATCTGGCGAAATAGCCTCAAAAGATCCTACGCCTTA
>JALNXT010000125.1 GCA_023230245.1 Candidatus Cloacimonadota bacterium | reverse complement strand
TCTCCGCTGAGAGCTGTTACACGAGTATCGGTAAGCAAGGAAGCAGCATTGTTCTCCAGTAACCAATCGATGGTTACATCAAAGGCTGATAACTGTCTGCTAAAATGAGCGATATCTTTAAATCCGTTGATCCTTTGGAAATATTGGGCGTCCGGGATAATACCAAAATTACTCGGATTGCCGTGAGGAAGATAGCCAGTTACATCAGAGTAGTTATAAGGAAGCCCAGCTCCGACAGAATTAATGGGATCTTCTGCAAGGATTGTGGTCAAATGGTTCAGCTTGCTCCAGTCTATACCATATTTCTTGGCACTATTTAAATGCACTTCAATAAGGCGTACACGAATTTCAACTTGTTCTTGTTTGGAATCAATTGAAGCAATCAGATCTTTAACATCTGAAAAAGAATCTGGGTTGCCATACACCATAATAGCGTTTTGGCCTTCAAGGGGGGTAATCTTCAATCCTGTGTTCTGCAAAGAATCACTAACTTTTCTCGAATCTAGATTATTTAAGAAGATGATGTCACTACGCTCGCCCACTTCTTCCATTATATTCTGTTTTTGGCCTACCAGGAAGGTGTGTCCACCGATAACACGATAAGAATATCCTACCGAACGGGCTACTAATGCAACGGCTGTTTCAATGCCGACATCTTTAATATTAATGGTAACCCTGGGTTCATTCTTTTGGTCTGGCGAACCTAATTGATTTGATTGAGAAGAGGCGGCTGCATTTTGATCTACCGCAACAACGATATTAGTGCCACTTAGGCGAGATAACGCCTTAATAACAGAAGATAGGGTTGCATCATCTGCCGAGAAAGTTACCTTGGTATCCAAAACTGGATTTCTGCTTATCTGAGCGTTGAGTGCAGAAATGCCTGCAAGCAACACCAGAACGACTGTAATAACTAGATAACGCTTTGTTAAAAGCATGTTTTTCATATTTACTCCCAATATCATATTAATATTACCAGTTCCCGGTAGTGCCAGTGGCAGTTCGGGGATCATCAACAGGTTTTGTAGGTCGAGGTGCAAGTTCGGTGGTGGAAACAACACCGTTAATACTGTATCGAATGCTATTATCTCTAATATCAAGTATCTTGCGTCCCTCAACTATCTCACCTATACGTGCTTCATGCAAAGCGCCGCGATACTCGATAAATGCAATTTTATTACCACTATCATCTCGAGCAGTCGTTGCAAGCCGGAATGTGTTTCTAAGTATATCTGCAAATTCCATTTCCCGATCGGCTTTATCTTTAATTATATTACCTTGACGTAGTGGATCCTTGGTGGAACTAAACACAAACATTTTCCGATCTTGGATGGAGTTTTCTATAGTTTTAATCTTATTTAGCAGGGTGTCCGATACCGATTCCTGGGTGTAAATAGATTTAACAGGTATCTTATCCCAACCGCGTTTAATCACAAACAGCTTCACGGCTAACGCAAAGAGGAGGATAACGATAAGGGCGACAGCAAGGTCTTTTATAAATCTCAATTGCATGCTATACCGCCTTTTTAACCTTGAATATTGAAAGTTCGATAGTTACTCTGTAACGATTGGAAGCACCTGCCGCCGCGACTTGTTTATCTGATACCTGAGCAGGGCTTACGTCAAGTGCGTGGATTTTTAGGATGTTGTCCAGAGATTCAAGATCGGAGATAAATTGGCCGATTTGAACATAGCTGGCTTCCAACTCTAGGTTATAGGTAGATTCAATTAAACCAGGAAGGGAAAACTTATTGCTGTCAGAGAGTTTGTTAATTTGAATAGCGCGCTGGTCAGCTATTTGGCCTATCTTGGTTTTAAAGTCATTAACCTCATCAAAACTAAAGCTTGGGGTTTTAGTTAAGCTGTTGTCTATGATAAGGGCAAACTGGCTAAGTTGTTGATCCAATATTCTCGCACTATTAAGCTGCTCTTGGGCAGTCTTAATTTTAGCGTCATATTCCTTTATTTTACCCGCATTCTGCCTAACGTTGTTTGACGTTACCATAAAGAAGGCAACCGACATCACCAACATTAGAAGCACAAAGATTAAGTATTTCTCTCTCATTGTTGTGGTCTCCTTCCAGAAGATGCTTCGTTACTGTAACATTCAATCACAAACTCCAGAATGGCAGTATCTTTCACAATCTGTCGGGTAATTTGGCCAGACTTAATCTGAGGAAAGTCATTACTAATTTCAGGATTACTTTTTAGCCGGTTTATGAAGGCTTGAATCAAATCCAATTCTTTGACGTTTTTCTCTACCTCTGTGATTCCGTTCAGAGTCAAGATGCCGTTTGCAAAGGAAAACTTGCGTACGGCAAGCTTGTCATCAATCTCAGCACTAAGTGCGATCATCTTTTTTGCCCAGAAGATACGATTATTAAATGTTTGGGCAAGGTGATCTAGATCATCGCTGGAAAGGTAATCGGCACTGGTTTGAAAGCTAGCAAGCTGTTTTTGAGTTTCGGCAAGATAATCTTTACGGCTATTAACTCTTTCTTGACCTTTGGAATTAATGTAGAACCAAGCTCCCACAAGAATTGCAAAGCCAACCAGGAAACATACCACGGCAGTTATGAAAGCTTTTTTATCCTTAACAGCCTGGAGACGCATTTCGCCGAATTTATTTAGGTTAATTTTGAAGTAAAAAGCGTTATTCATTTGCCCTCCCCCTATTCCATTCTCATTGCCAAGCCAATAGCTAAGGCAAGTTGTGGGTCTTTTTTATCTTGGAATTTCTCAGGCATTTCCACATTGATGAAGGGCATAAATGTCTCTGTGGGGATAGCAACTTTATCCTGGATATATTCCTGCAATCCCTTGAGTTTTGCAGATCCACCCATAAGGTACAGTTTCCGGAAATCACTATTGCCTGCTTCTTTCACATAAAAACGTAACGATCTGCGAACTTCATCTACGATCGAATCTTCCGTGCTTTTCTCGGATATATCAAGCATGGATATGGTTTGAACACTTGCCACGTCAGGATTATCAAGTAATCCGTATTCAAGCTTGTGATGCTCGGCTTGTTCCCATTCAAGCTGCCGTTTGCGCATGATATCTCTGGTGAAATTATATCCACCATAAGGAATATCACGGGCAAAAAGCTTCGAATCAGGACCCCATATAACCATGTTACTGCGATGAGCTCCCAGATTTAGCAGCACATATACACCATCTTCGGCAAAAGCATTGAGGGCAAAGCTATTGACAACTGCCAACGAATCGATGTCCACCAAGTTTGGGTTCAACCCTGCACTTACCAAGATGTTGGTATGTTCGTTTAAAACATCTTTTGAAGTAGCTGCCAAAAGGATATTCATGTTGTTGGTCTTTTCTTCTACGCTCAACACCTGGTAATCCAGCACCATGTCGGTACCGCTGATGGGTATGTGTTTTTTAGCTTCGAAGAAAAGGGCGGATTCCAGCTCTTCATCCGGCAGAAAGATAGTCTTAATCTGCTTGATGCTGGTATTATCTCCACCGATGGAAGTAACCAAATGCTTAATACTCTTGGGGTTTATCCTCAGGGTTTTCAGCATCTCGATAATCACGGGGGCAAATCGTTCTGAACGTAAATCGCTGGGAATATACTCGATGCCGGTAGGCACAGTGGGGCGAATCTCGTAATTCAGTAACTTAAAGCCATCGTGCAGTTTCTTAAGATGAACGATTTTAACGCTGTGGCTACCGATATCAATACCCACAGTTTCCTTGAATCGTATGGTTTTCTTCTTCATTCTTCCTCTTTATATCACTTACATTATAATATCTATGTTAACGCGCGTGGCGGTCTCTTCAGTAACCAGTTACCTTGTTCCATGGGCAGTTTTTCGCCTTGCTTTTTAAACTCAGGCCAGTCTGGCGGTTTCTTTTTGTACATCCGACTATCGTAATTATAGTTCTTCCTATAGCCTACCTGGTCTGATGAAGCAGCTCCGGGGAAATGGCGCGTTTGTAAAACTACCGAAACATTAGGATTCTGATAAAGCTGGATTTGTATTGGATTGGGGGCACTACTACCTCCACATTTATCTACTTGCACATTCCATATACCACCGGTGTTAGGATGATCGGCATCAACATAATTTCTGCGTACAAAACCACGCCGGCGTTGGTTCACTCCGCCCCAGATGTTTATTGTTCCTCGCATTAGATAGGGGTTTTTCTCTGGCCAGAGTGGGTTGTACCAAGGGAAATCCAGTAATGCAGGCCAGGGTTGACTTACAGTTTGAGGCCACTTGTTACGATGCAAGTCTATCCATGTGAAAAGAGTCGGAACGGGCCCATCTGGAGTGGGAATATTGATCCGTTGTGAGGGGATAGAACCATGAGGGTGTTGGTATTCGAAAGTAAAGACTCCATCTTTAAATGGGTCGCCGTTTCCGTTACCTAAGGCAGCCATAGCTGCGTAGATCCAAACACCGCCACCTCCGGGCTCTGGGAAATCAGTATCCGCACCCATATTTGTATGCTTACGAAGGCTATCTGCTGGATCCATGTACCCGTATTTTAAAACTATAGATTTCTCTGATATCAAACCTACCATATCTCGTTTATTGGTCAAGGGGCTAGTTCCAATTGGTGTATTATCAAGTGTTATATCACCAAGTATAAACAGTGTATCGGAAGTTCCCCAAGTTTGCATTCCCCGAAAACCTCCGGATATCCACAATTTGTTATTAACAAAATATGAGCGATTGTTACCTGCGGTGCCTCCACTCAAAGCAGTCCACGTTGTATCCGCAACCGTAACATAGTTAGTGTAGCTGGGTGGAACATTCGTTCCGTCCGGATTTTTGGGTATGAAGGGATACGTTGGCCAGACTGGAGTATTAACACGGTGAGGTAGTGCGATATAACCCACCCAACCTGTATAACTTCCATTCTCAACCTTAACCATGACGATGGTATTGGGGTCATTATGAATGGGACCCACTCTAGTACCATTACTACGTACACCTGACATCTCGGTGGGATACTCATAAGTCTGATAATTCTCTATTAGCCCGCCTGGAAAAACTGTATCTTCAGGAAAATCATGCCCACCATCAGGATACACTTTTATCACCCCACTAGTAGTTACCAGAGCATTAAACAAAGGCCAGCCACCCAAATTTCTTATCCATATATCTGTGTTGCTATGCACGGGTCCATCAAAATAGTCTTTCCCATCAAAACGAACTGGGGAACCATAAGGATCTTGTTCAACATCAGTAAAATACATAAAGATAGGGCCAGTGCCTTGGAACACCTGCAATTCACTATATTTGCGTACTATGGATTTATTGTTGCTAAAGTAGGCAACCTGACCTATTCCCGTTTTGGTTTCTACAAG